>PBNW01000014.1 GCA_002723255.1 Pelagibacterium sp.
AGTTGCTCGACGAGTTTTTGGTTTCCCATCTGCGGGATGCCGATGCGCTGGCGCTGTCGGGGGGCGAGCGGTGGCGTGTGGAAATTGCCCGCGCGCTGGCGGCGGACCCCAAATTCATGCTGCTCGACGAACCGTTTGCCGGGGTCGATCCGATTGCGGTGGCCGATATCCAGGGGCTGGTGCGCCAGCTCACCCAGCGCGGCATCGGAGTTCTAATCACCGACCATCAGGTGCGTGAAACTTTCGGGTTGGTGGACAGGGCCTATCTGATCCACGGCGGCAAGGTAATGATCCAGGGCCGGCCCGAGACCATCATGGCCGATCCCGACGCGCGGCGGGTTTATCTGGGCGAAAGCTTCAAGCTCTAGCCTTTGGCACCACTTGGCACGGAAATTGTATGGCATGCCTTGAAGGGCTGTCACAAAGCCGCTAGGTTCGCCCGGTCGACGTCCTTGGTTGTCGCGTGTCCGAACCGAACAACCGTTTCCACTTGTTCTGGACACGCTCCGGCGTGGGACGCTTCGATTTGGGGGAATTGAGTGGGAGCTCTTTAGGCATGGCGCTGTCGCCACGGCTGGATGTCCGGCAAACCCAGACATTGACGCTGACGCCGCAACTGATGGCGTCGATCCGGCTGTTGCAGCTGAGCCATCTTGAGCTGAGCGCTTTCGTCGATGCCGAGCTGATGCGCAATCCGCTGCTCGAAAGCACCGATGCGCCCGATGGCGATACGCCCATGGAGCGCGAGCGGGCCGAGGAGATCGACCCCTATCGCGACGTTGTCGACTATTCCGATCATCTGGGCAGCGCAACGAGTATCGCCAACAGTTTCGATACCGAGGCTTCCAACCTTTTTCCCGAGCAGTCAGGGCAGGATTCGCTGAGCCAGTCGAGCTCGTGGCCCGAAGGCAAGGGCGGCGCGCTGGGCGGCGAGGCGCCCGATATCGACCAATATGTGTCCGCCCAGATCTCGCTGGCCGACCATCTGGCCGATCAGGTCAACCTGATCGTAAACGACCCCGCCGAACGGCTGATCGCCCGCAGCCTCGTCGATAACCTCGACGAGCGCGGGTATCTGATGGCCGAGATCGACCAGATCGCCGAGCAGCTCGGTGCCGATGCCGGAACCGTCGAGGCCGTGCTGGGCAAGGTGCAGGGGTGCGAGCCGCTTGGGGTTTTTGCGCGCTCGCTTTCGGAATGCCTGTCTATCCAGCTGGCCGAAAAGGACAGGCTGGATCCCATGATGGCCGGGCTGCTGGCCCATCTCGATCTGGTGGCCAGTCACGATCTGGCGCTGCTGGGCAAAAAGATCGGGGCGGACCGCGAGGATATTTTCGACATGCTGGCCGAATTGCGCGAACTCGATCCACGTCCAGGCCGGGCGTTCGATTTTTCGCCGGTGCAATCGGTGGTGCCCGATGTGTTCGTCAAACGCGGCAATGACGGCGGATGGCAGGTCGAGCTCAATTCCGACGTGCTGCCGCGGGTTCTGGTCAACCGGGTCTATTATGCCTCGATTTCCAAAAAAACCCGCGACCCGCAGGAAAAGACCTTCCTTGTCGATTGTCTCAATACGGCGAACTGGCTGACCAAGAGCCTCGACCAGCGTGCCCAGACGATCCTGAAAGTGGCCACCGAAATCGTCAAACAGCAGGACGGGTTCCTGCGGCACGGCGTTTCCCATCTGCGGCCGATGACGCTCAAGGCCGTTGCCACCGAGATCGAGATGCACGAATCGACGGTGTCGCGGGTGACGGCGAACAAATATATCGCGACGCCGCGCGGGCTGTTCGAGATGAAATATTTCTTCACGACCGCGCTCAATTCCTCCTCGGGCGGCGACGATCATTCGGCCGAGGCGGTGCGCCACCGTATCCGCCAGCTGATCGAGGGAGAAAAGCCCGAGGCGATCCTGTCGGACGACACGATTGCCGAAATGCTCAAGCGCGAACAGGGAATCGATGTGGCCCGCCGGACCGTTGCCAAGTACCGCGAAGGCATGGGCATTGCCTCCTCGGTGATCCGGCGCCGCCAGAAGAAGGCACAGATGGCGTAGAGCCTGTCCCAGCCCGATTGGATCAGGCTCTGGCTTTGTTTTGTCGTGTGACCGAACCGGAAAAGCCTGCAACGTTTCGCTTCGCGGCCCTCCGGGTCCCGATCACACTCAAGGTGCATCGGGCAAATGGTCTATTGACCCTCCTAGCGATTGCCCTCTACACAGTTTTTTCCAGATTTGCGGGGAGTCCATGGCAGAACGCGCCCATTCTTACGATTACGACCAGTTGCTGGCCTGTGGGCGCGGTGAGCTTTTTGGACCGGGAAATGCGCAATTGCCGCTTCCGCCCATGCTCATGTTCGACCGCATTACGCGGATCGACGACGATGGCGGGCCACATGGCAAGGGGCAGGTGCGGGCCGAGCTCGACGTTTCTCCCGACCTGTGGTTTTTTGCCTGCCATTTCCACGGCGATCCGGTCATGCCGGGCTGCCTGGGGCTGGATGCGCTGTGGCAGATGACCGGATTTTTTCTCGGCTGGGGCGGATCGCCCGGGCGTGGGCGCGCGTTGGCGGGTGAGATCAAGTTTACCGGCCAGGTTACAAACGACGTCAAAATGGTCGAATATGGTATCGACATCAAACGCGTCGTACGCTCGCGCCTGACGCTGGGAATCGCCGACGGCTATGTAAAAGCCGATGGAAAGACCATATATGAGGCCAAGGATCTGCGGGTCGGCCTTTTTACGGACATGGGCGCCCTTTAAGTTTCGGGCCGAACTATACGTCTGACAGGAAAGACCAAGGGGCATAAATGAAGCGCGTTGTGGTCACCGGCATGGGGATCGTCTCCTCGATCGGAAACACTCTCGACGAGGTGCTCGACAGCCTTAAAAACGCGCGTCCGGGAATTTCCCGGGCGCAGGATTATGTCGATCTGGGCTTTCGCTGCCAGGTGCATGGCGCGCCCACGCTCGACCCTTTCGAAGTGCTCGACCGGCGCACAACGCGCTTTATGGCCAAGGGCGCTGCCTGGAACTATATCGCCATGCAGCAGGCCATCGAAATGGCCGGGCTCGAGGAAAAGGACGTCAAAAACCCGCGCACCGGCATCGTGATGGGATCGGGCGGGCCTTCGACCCGGGCCGTTGTGGAAGCGGCCGATATCACGCGGGAGAAAAAGAGCCCCAAGCGCATCGGCCCGCTGGCCGTGCCCAAGGCGATGAGTTCGACCGCTTCGGCAACGCTGGCCACGGCCTATGGCATTCTGGGGGTCAATTATTCGATCTCCTCGGCCTGCGCGACGTCGAAACACTGCATCGGCAACGCGTACGAACAGATCCAGCTGGGCAAGCAGGATATCGTTTTTGCCGGCGGCCACGAGGATTTGGACTGGTCGATGTCGAATTTGTTCGATGCGATGGGCGCCATGAGTTCGGACTTCAACGATACGCCTGAAAAGGCATCGCGCGCCTATGACGCCAATCGCGACGGGTTCGTGATTGCCGGGGGCGCTGGCGTTCTTGTGCTCGAGGAATATGAACACGCCAAGGCGCGCGGCGCCAACATCATTGCCGAGTTGATCGGCTATGGCGCGACTTCGGACGGCTACGACATGGTGGCCCCTTCGGGGGAGGGCGCGATCCGCTGCATGCGCATGGCGCTTGAAACCGTCAAGGCGCCGGTCGACTATATCAACCCGCACGCCACCTCGACCCCGGTGGGCGACCGCAAGGAAATCGAAGCCTTGCGTGAAGTGTTCGGCAATGAGGACAAGTGCCCTCCGCTGTCGGCCACCAAGTCGCTGACCGGGCATTCGCTGGGCGCAACGGGCGTGCAGGAATGCATCTATTCGCTTTTGATGATGCAGAATCGCTTTATCTGCGAGAGCGCCAATATCGAAACCCTCGATCCCGATTTTGCGGACATGCCGATTTTGCGCGAGCGCCGCGACAATGTCGATCTCGGTGTCGTGCTGTCCAACAGCTTCGGCTTCGGCGGTACCAACGCAACGCTGGTGTTCAAGCATATGGATGCTTGATTCGGGCACTCACGCACGTCATGACGGGCTAAAACCGCCCTATGCCTTTCGCTGGCCTTCCGGCGGGGCGGCGAACGGTCGTCGAGGGTCCTCGCTGCACTCGTCCGCGATGGCAATTGCCCGATTGTAGAGCGGCAGCCCGCTATCTGTAACCCATGATCCGGCTCTCGCCGGTGCGGGCCGAGTAGATCAGCAACTTTCCCAGAAGCGGTTCGCCGAAGCCGGCAAGGTATTTGATGGCTTCGTTGGCCATCATGGTGCCGACGATGCCCGGCAGGACGTTGAGAACGCCGACAAGCTCGCATGGCGGGCTGTCTTCGGGGGTAGGGTCGACGGGGAAGAGGGCTGCAAAGTCGGGCCAATGGCTGCCGTTTTCGCGCTTCAGGAAGGGCGCGAGCACGGTGACCGAACCGTCGAACGGGCCAAGCGCGCCAGTGACCAGCGGGATTTCAAGATCCGCACAGGCCGCAGCCACGGCGCGTTTGGCGGCAAAGCTATCGGTGCCTTCAACGACAAGGTCGGCGCCGGATAGCAACTTTTTTGCGTTGTCGGGGGTGAGACTTTCCACCTTGGCCATCGGCGTGATCTCGGGATTGAGGCGCGCGGCGAAACGGGCGGCCGCGTTGGCCTTGGGGCTGTCCAGATCGGCGTCCGAATAAATGACCTGCCGAGCAAGATTGGAGAGCGAGATCGTATCGGGATCGATGATGGTGAGCTTGCCGATTCCGGCCCCGGCCAAATAGGCGATGACCGGCGCGCCCAATCCGCCGGCGCCGACAATTGCGATATGAGCCGCGCTGAGCCTTTGCTGGCCGGCCCCGCCCATATCCTTGAGGACGATGTGGCGGGCATAGCGGGCCGATTGGGCAGGGGTGAGCGCCACCTTATTCCACATCTCCCACCGGCAGGGCGATAAAGCGCCGGTCCGGGCCCTCGAACCCATGCGACCAGACCGAAAGGACGGCGACGGACGATGAATTGTCCCAGGAATTGAAGGGGCTGAAGATACCATAGAATTTGTAGGTGATGACGCAATGGCGCGATGCGGGGACGCGCGTGTCGCGATAGATTTCCTCGGTGATGCCGCCGGTTTGCAGGGTCACGGCAACGCCCATCGGGCTGCCTTCAAACAATTCGCAATCCTGACTGGACGGGGCTTTGAAAATATCGAGGTTCAGGGTGTATTCGCCGTCGATTTCGGCAAGGCCATAGCTGGGGATGCCGTACGCGATCGAGAGACCGTCATCGGCCAGCTCGCCGTCGCCGCGAAGAGCGAGAGGAACGGCGGGACGGGAAATTCCATATTCGGTCAAAGCCGATTCGGCATCGGCATGTGCCTGGGCGCGGGCGGCGGCCACTGGAGCCAATTCGGTGTCGATGCGCGTCTCGAAGGGTGCGCCGCCAACGAAACTGTCGGTTGTCAGATCGATCAGGAAGATTTCGGCATAGGCAAAGCCTGAGCCATCCTGAATGCCGAACTGTTCGAAGGCGAAATAGCGACCGTCTTCGGAATAGCCGATGGCATCGAACTGCGCACTCTCGCCGGCGAGGGCCGATGTAAATGCGCCAAGAGCCAGAATGAGACTAGCTGATGCCCGTCGAGCCAAATCCACCATTGCCACGTTCGGTCTCCTCGAGTTCGTCCACTTCGACAAGCGCAATATCGGGCACGGCGGCAATCACCATCTGGGCGATCCTGTCGCCGCGCCGGATTTCGAACGGGCCGGTGCCGTGATTGACCAGGATCGCCTTGACCTCTCCGCGGTAATCGGCGTCGACCGTGCCAGGCGCGTTGAGCACGGTAACACCGAGCCTGGCGGCAAGGCCAGAGCGCGGGCGGATCTGGGCTTCGTAACCGACCGGCAGCGCGAGCGCGAAGCCGCACGGCACGAGCCCAAAGGCACCGGGCGCGATGACAAGGGTTTGACCCTCTGCCACCGCAGCCGCAAGATCATAGCCTGATGCACCCTTGCTCTGGCGCGTGGGCAGGGGAAGACCCCGGCCGTGTTCGAACCATTTGAACCTGACTGTCATGGCCTATTTCTGGACAACCGCGTAGATTTCCTCCGGCATATCAAGGGTCGCGGCGAACAGGTCCACGAAGGGAATTTCGTAGTTTGCCGACATTCCGTCAGCGGAAATTTCCATATTGGTGTCCACGATAGTGCCGCCGGTCACCGCAATGGTGATGGCGTGGCCCTCAAACATCGAGGTGATCATCGCCTGCATCTGCGGGTCCTGTTCCTCGCCCATGCTTTCATCAAGGGAGGCTGCAAGATCGCCGGTGGGGAAGGTGACGCGCACCTGGCCACCGCCAATGGCTTCGATCAGCGGGCCCTGTCCTTGTTCGTCGCCGAAATCGAGGTCTTCGAAGGCGCCGGACTCAACGACGACGCAATCGATCGCGTCGCCATTTTCGATCAGCTCGCCATCGGCACAGAATTCTTCCTCGCTGCCCTCGGCCTGGGCGTTCATCAATTCGACCATGTCGGCGGCCATGGAGGTGACCATGGTGGCCTCGGCCTCGGTTTCGCTTTGCACGTCGACGGTCATCGAAACGTCCATACATGCAGTGAGCAACAGGGCCAGACCGCTGGCACCGGCCAGACGGGTCATCGTGGTCATGGTCATTGGGTGCATCCCTTCCTCAGAAAATCTGGCGCACTGTGGTCGGAAACGAACCGCTTTTGCAAGACGGCAGAGTATTTCTGCGCTTCTTCGAATCGCAAAAAATTCTCTTGTTCTTTGGTTTGTCGCGCTTCCGAACCGAATAAGTGGTGTCCACTTATTCTGGAAGCACTCCGGGCTCAGTTGCCGCCGGCAAAATGTTTGCCGATGCGGTCGGCGAGTTTTGTAGCCACAGCGGTTTTCGATTGCGGGCCCCAATCATCGGTAACCGTGCCATCGAGAAACAGTATGCGCGTATCGGCGCCGCCGAAAACCCCGCTGCCGGGACTCACATCATTGGCGAGCAGCCAGTCGCACCCTTTGCGCGCCAGCTTGTTGCGGGCGTGGGTTTCAAGGTTTCCCGTTTCGGCAGCAAAACCGATAACCAGCGCGGGGCGTTCGCCTGCCGGAAGGTGGGCGACCGAAGCGAGAATATCGGGGTTGGCGATGAAGTCGAGCGCGGGCGCGGCGCCCGACCCATCCTTTTTGAGCTTGGCACCGGCCGGCTGGGCGATACGCCAATCGGCAACGGCGGCGGCAAAGATCGCGGCGTCGGCGGGAAGGGCTGCGGTAACGGCCGCTTCCATTTCGAGCGCTGTTTCAACCGGGATGATTTCGCAGCCCCTGGGCTTTGAAAACTCGGCCGGTCCGGTGACGAATTTGACAATGGCGCCCTGCGAAGCCAGCGCCTCAGCAATGGCAGTGCCCTGGCGGCCCGAGGAGGCGTTGGAAATGTAACGGACCGGATCAATGGGCTCACGGGTGGGGCCGGAGGTGACGATGATCGTGCGACCTTCCAGGGGGCGCGGTCCAGATCCATGGGCGAAGTGATCGGCGATGGCGGCAAGAATATCTTCGGGCTCGGCCATGCGGCCCGCGCCGAATTTGCCGCAGGCCATGTCACCCTCTTCGGGGCCGACAAAGGCAATGTTATCGCGGCGCAAGATTTCGATGTTGCGCCGGGTGGAGGGCGCTTCCCACATGCGCACATTCATGGCCGGGGCGGCGAGGACGGGGGTGATGGTGGCCAGAAGGCAGGTGGTGGCAAGATCGTCGGCCAGCCCGTTGGCCATGCGCGCCAGGATGTTGGCGGTGGCGGGAGCGACAACGACAAGATCGGCTGAGCGGGACAGCTCGATATGGCCAATCTCGGCCTCGCGGGTGAGATCGAAAAGATCGGACAGGGCCGGGCGACCGCAGAGCGTGGAAATGGTCAGGGGGGAAACAAACTGTTTTGCCCCTTCGGTCAGGATCACCTGCACGGTGCCGCCCGCTTTCTGGATCAGGCGGATCAGCGTGATGGCCTTATAGGCGGCAATGCCGCCCGAGATGATCAAGAGAATATGCTTGCCGGCTACACTCCCAGCGCGCCTCCCAGATGGGCGATCAGGCTGATGATCGCCAAAACGATTGTCGCAAGGCTCCCCCATTTGAGGATTTCGATCAACGGGTCCTTTTTGTCCTGGCGCAACTGATCGGCCTCGAGCCGGGTCAGGACGCGTTCGGCGCGGCGGCCCAGATCGGGCAGCCGTTTGGCCAGATCGAGCGCCTCGTCAATGGCCTCTTTGGCGATGTCGAGCCTCCCCTGCGGCCCGACGGTGCGGCGCACCCATTCGGACACCACCGGTTCGGCGGCGGTCCACATGTTAAATTGCGGATCGAGCAGGCGTGCCGTGCCTTCGGCCAGCACCATGTTTTTTTGCAAAAGGACAAGTTCGGGCCGGGCGGTCATGTCGAACAGTTCGGTCACTTCGATCAGCTGGGCGAGAACACGGGCCATGGAAATCTCGTCGGCCCCGCGCCCGACCAGCGGCTCGCCGATGGCACGGATCGCCTGGGCGAAATCGTCGATGGTGTGGGTTTGCGGCACATAGCCGATATCGAGATGGAGTTCGGCCACGCGGTAATAATCACGGGTGATAAAGCCATAGAGGATTTCGGCCAGGAAGCGCTGCTCGCGCTTACCTATGCGGCCCATGATGCCGAAATCGACGGCGACGATCCCGCCGGTCTTGGGGTCGGCAAACAGATTGCCCGGGTGCATGTCGGCATGGAAAAAGCCATCACGGATGGCCTGGCGCAGAAAGCTCTGGATGAGGCTGGCGGCCAATTTGGCACGGTCCATGCCGGCCGCTTGGATCTTTTCGACCTCGCGGATGGGGATGGCGTCGATCCAGCCGGTGGTGAGAACCGAACGCCCGGTCTGTTCCCAAAAGACATCGGGCACGCCGAAATCGCCGTCACTGCCCAGATTGTCGGCCAGCTCGGACATGGCAGCCGCTTCCATGCGCAGATCCATCTCGAGCAGGGCCGAGCGGGCCAAAGCATCGACGACCTTTTTGCCGTTGAAGCGCCGCGTTGCCGGCATGAAGCGCTCGGCCACGACAGCCAAAGCATAGAGCCCGTCGAGGTCGCGGGCGAAGCGCTCGCGGATCTTGGGGCGCAGGAGCTTGACGGCCACCATGCGCTCGCCCTGCGGCGTTTGCAGGCGGGCCTTATGAACCTGGGCGATGGAGGCCGCGGCGAGAGGGGGCGAAATGTCCTTGAGCGCGGCCGCCTTTTCACCCAGTGCTTGGGCCAGAAGACCGGGGACAAGCTTTTCATCGAACGGGGGCAGCGCGTCCTGAAGGGCGGCGAGATCGGAGGCGATTTCAAACCCGATGATGTCGCGGCGAGTGGCGAGGACCTGGCCGAGCTTGACGTAAACCGGGCCGAGCCGGGTCAGGGCATTGGCCAGCCGCGTGACGCGGCCGGTCTTGCGCACGTCTCGCTTCTCGATCAGCCGGGCGATGCCGACCATAAGCTTGGCCGAGGGCGGAATGGGCTGGCCCTCGGCGAGCGAGAACGCTCCCTCGCGGGCCAGAACGAAGCCGGCCCGTGCGAGCCTTAGATAGGTCCCCAGCCCCATGGTCAGAGCTTCCAGCCCCCATGCAATGCAGCGATGTTGCCCGAGAATGCGGTGTGGGTGACGCGCTTGAAGCCCGCGGTTTCGATCATGGTCGAGAAGGTGGCCGGATCGGGGAAGTTGCGAATGGATTCAACGAGATACTGATAGGGCTCGGCATCGCCAGTGACCATCCTGCCCATGGGCGGGATCAGGCGATCGGAAAAAAGGTCATAGACCTTGTCGAGCACCGGGACATCGACCTTTGAGAATTCGAGCACCAGAAGGCGACCGCCGCGTTTGAGGACCCGGTACGCTTCGGAAAGGGCCTTGTCGATGCGGGGCACGTTGCGGATGCCGAAGGCGATGGTGTAGGCATCGAAACTGTTGTTTTCAAACGGCAATTGTTCGGCGTTGGCCTCGACGAAATCGACATTGGCCGGGTAGCGCCAGGATCTGGCGCGTTCGGCGCCCACAGCAAGCATGTCGGCATTGATGTCGGAGACCGTGACCTTTGCGTAGCCGTGGCTGGCATCGAGGATGCGCATGGCGACATCGCCGGTGCCGCCGGCCATGTCGAGCACCTTGTAATCGCGCGATCCGGAACGGGGCGGAGCGAGGCGGGCGACCATCAAGTCCTTCCAGACTCTATGGATTCCGCCGCTCATCAGGTCGTTCATCAGGTCGTAGCGCGAGGCCACTTTGAAAAAGACATCGTTGACCAGGCCCTGCTTTTCGCCCAGCGGGACGGTGCGCGTTCCGAAATGGGTGGTCTGAGCGTTTTCGGTCATTTCGAGCCTCTCTGCTTGGCTTAGAGCCCGGTTATGGGCTTGGCCGCGCCATAACGCAAGGTGTAGAGCTTTGGCGAAATCGTCGCAAACAATGGCGGCAAAATGTATGGACTTGAGTGAAATTCATGCCTGAATTGCCCGAAGTTGAAACCGTGCGGCGTGGGCTGGCTCCCTACATCGAAGGGGCGCGGATCGAAGCGGTCGCGCTCAACCGTCCCGACCTGCGGTTTCCGTTTCCCGAGGGGTTCGTTGCCGGGTTGGAAGGCCACACGATCACCCATCTGGGGCGGCGGGCCAAATATCTGATTGCCACCCTCTCGAATGGCGGGGCGTGGCTGTCGCATCTGGGGATGACGGGGGCGTTTCTTGTCGCCGACCAATTGCTCGAGGAGGCGAGCCGTCTCAACCCAGGCGATTCGAGCGGCAAGCATGTCCATGTGAGGGTCCATCTGGTCCATCCCGCGCGCGGGCGCGTGACTCTATCCTATAGCGACCCGCGCCGGTTCGGGTTCATGGATCTGTTTGCGCCGGGCGCGGCGAACCCCTTTACCGATTCGCTGGGTCCCGAACCGCTGGGCAACGATCTGAGCGCGCCCTATCTGGCCGAAAGGCTGAGAGCCAGGAAGGGGCCGATCAAGACGGCGCTGCTCGACCAGCGGGTGATTGCCGGGCTGGGCAATATCTATGTGTGCGAGGCCTTGCATATGAGCGGGATCGATCCGCGCCGGGCCGGCGGCACTCTGGATGGAGGGGAAATCGAAAAGCTGGTGGCGGCGATCCGGCAGGTGCTGACGGCGGCGATCGCGGCGGGGGGATCAACGCTTAAAGATTTTGCCAGGGCGGACGGGCAGCCGGGCTATTTCCAGCATAGCTTTGCCGTCTATGGCCACGAAGGCGACCCCTGTCCGCGGCCGGGATGTGGCGGCACCATAAAGCGAATCGTTCAGGCGGGGCGTTCGACGTTTTTCTGCCCAACCTGCCAGCGCTAAAGCGTTTGACTCTCTTTGCCCCGCTCTCTATAGAGCAGCCTTCGCTGGGCGTGCCGCAAGGTGCGCCCGTTCCGGTTGTGCTTGCCCGATGGGTTCAAGCACGCAAGGCACACCGCCACGAGGAATTTCAAAACCATGGCAAATACCCCTTCGGCCAAGAAGGCCACCCGCAAGATCGAAACCCGTACCGCCAAGAACACGGCGCGCCGCTCCCGCGTGCGCACCTATCTGCGCAAGGTCGAAGAAGCGATTGCTTCGGGCGACCAGGCCGCGGCAATGGCAGCGCTGCGCGCCGCCGAACCCGAGCTGCAGCGCGCTGCCGGCAAGGGCGTGTTCCACAAGAACATGGCCGACCGCAAGGTTTCGCGTCTCGCCAAGCGCGTGAAGGCCCTGAGCGCGTAAATCCGCGGCGGAAACGCCTTTATCGATCCTATCGACCCGATCGTGTTTCGGGTTTGAGAACAAGTTTCCAAGGCCCCCGTCGGGGGCCTTTGTCATTTTTGAAACCGTGCCAAATTTGCGTGACATTTCCGTCATGGCAGGGTCACAAAAAGTCCATGCAACGGTCCTGATGACGGGCCGCGGAAAAAATAATCCGTTGAGACTCAAAACGGCCCGAACCGGAATCTGCGAGGAGTCCCATACCCTTAATTTTCCCTTGCGGGGCGGGGCCGGGCCAGCGGAGAGCGCAGGGGACGAGTCAAGCGGATTTTTGGCCAAATCGGCGGTTGTGCGCAAAAATTTGACTGTCTAAAATGGCCCCGTTGGATCAGAAAGAGGCTGGCGAGAGACAAGTCTAACGCCTCCTTTTAACGGGTAGACCAAGGGGACAGCGATGAACGGTTTAAATCATTTTCGGCTCATTGCGGGCCGTCATGGTGTGATGACCGTGCATCCCAAGTTCCTGGTTCATCTCTAGACTGACAAAGACGGGATTTCGTCTTTTCCTCTGGCGCGGACGCGCCAATTTCAATTTGTAACGATAGGGTACTGCGCAAGAAATGCTTGCGCGGGGGCGTAAATTTGTTGTCCCGATGAACGGGATGCGACGGGGAAACAGGGGTGCCGCCGGGGTGGGCGGGACGTCACAGCTATAAGAGGCAACAGCAATGGATTCGATCGCGGCTGCGGATCGCGGAACCTGGGGAACAGTTGGAGGCAAAGCGGGCACAGCTCCGCAAAAGACGACAACAGGGGCGAAAGGGGAAACCAAGATGACGATGGATGCCGATCAGGTCTGGCTGCGCGTGCGGGCGCGGCTGAGGGCAGCGGTTGGCGAAGATGTCTTTACGTCGTGGTTTGCCCGGCTCGAGCTCGAGGAAGTGGTGGGCGATCTGGCCCATCTTTCGGTGCCCACGCGGTTCTTGTGCTCGTGGATACAATCGAACTACGTCGAAAAGATTCTCGAGGCCTTCAAAAGCGAGGACCAGTCCATCGGACGGCTGCACCTGACGGTCCGTGTCAACGGCCAGGCCCGGCCCCGGCTGGTGAGCTCGCAAGAGCCCTCGACCGCCGAAGCGGACGCTCCGGCCGACACCCAGGCAGTGCGCACGGTGCCGGCGCTGGTCACCAGCCAGCCGGCCAGCGGCACCCGCGCCAACGCCCTTTCGGGCTCGGCGCTCGACCGCAAGCTGACCTTCGACACTTTCGTTTCGGGCAGCGCCAATGAAATGGCGCTCAATGTTGCCAAGCAGGTCGCCTCTGCTGCCGCCAACAATGTGGTGACCTTCAACCCGGTCTATCTTCATTCCTCGGTCGGGCTGGGCAAGACCCACCTTTTGAACGCCATTGCGTGGGCGGCGGGGGCGTCGGACACCTCGCGCAATATCGTCTATCTGACGGCCGACCATTTCATGTACCATTTCATAACCGCGGTGCAGCACCAGTCAGCGCTGGCCTTCAAGGAATGGCTGCGCGGGATCGATCTCTTGCTGATCGACGACATGCAGTTCTTGCAGGGCAAATCGGCCACCGAATTCGGCCATACGCTCTCGACCCTGATTTCGGGCACCAAGCAGGTTGTGGTGGCGGGCGATGCGCCCCCGCGCGATCTCGAAATGCTCGACGACCGTGTGCGCTCGCGGCTTTCGGGCGGGCTTGTGATCCCGATCACCCAGTTCGATCCCGAACTGCGCCGGGCCATCGTGCAGAAACGGGCCGACCAGGCGGCAAGCCGGTTTACCGGGCTGAGCTTTCCCGGCCCTGTCATCGATTACGTGGCGCGCTCGATCGTGAGCCATGGTCGCGATCTCGATGGAGCGGTCAACCGGCTGGTGGCCGCCAACCAGCTGACCGGCGAGCCGATCACCGTGGGGCTGGCCGAAAAGACCCTGCAGGACCTCATTCGCTCGCGGGACACACCCAGGGTGCGGATCGAGGACATCCTGAAAATCGTCGCCCGGCATTACAAGGTGCCGCGCAATGAGCTTTTGTCGTCGCGCCGCTCGCGCGATGTGGTGCGCCCGCGCCAGATCGCCATGTATCTGGCCAAGTCGCTGACCTCGCGGTCCCTGCCCGAAATCGGCCGCCGGTTCGGCGGGCGCGACCACACGACCGTGCTCCATTCGGTGCGCAAGGTGGAGCAGCTGATGAGCCAGGACGGTGAGCTGACCCAGGAAATCGAACTGCTCCGCAGAATGCTGGAGGAGTGAGGAGCGGCGGGCCCGTTGGGCCCGCAAAATCGCTCCGGTGGAGCGATTTTAGCTGCGAACGCCCTGAAGCCCATGGCTGAAGGGCCGGCGGCAAAAGACGCACATTTTTGAGGGGCGAACGCCCGAAGAGCTATGCTTGGAGGGCTGCAGCGGCTCTGCTGCAAACAAGCAAGGCCCCCTCACCCGTCTGGCTGCGCCATCCGACCTCTCCCCCAAGGGAGAGGTGAGACGGGTTTAGCCGATCCGCGGGTGATCTTGGCTGAGGCTGTCCCCTCACCGGCCTGCCGGCCACCCTCTCCCCGCAGGGGCGAGGGTTTGTCTTGCGGGGACGCTGGTGATGATGGCGTTGGGAGCCAACTATCCACCAGATTTTCGTTTCGCCGGCGCCCTGCGGCCCGGTGGGGCCTTGCGTTTTTTTACCCGGCGATGCAGGGTCTGTGCCCGGCTTTTGCGCCGGTGATGGCCCGTCCAGGGCCAGCGAAAACCAGACAGAAAAGATCAGGGGTCCAAAAAGCCATGAAGGTCACGCTCGAGCGCAACCATCTGCTCAAGTCACTGGGGCATGTGCACCGCGTTGTCGAGCGGCGCAACACCTATCCGATCCTCGCCAACGTTCTGATGAGCGCCACGGGCGACGGGCTGGATCTGCGGGCCACCGACCTCGATATCGAAGTGACCGAAACCGTGCCGGCCATGACCGGCACGCCGGGCACGACCACGGTGCCTGCGCACACCCTTTATGAAATCGTGCGCAAGCTGTCCGATGGCGCCGATGTGGTGCTGGAGACCGACGGGAACGATCAGATGTTGATCAGTTCAGGCCGGTCGCGCTTTCATCTGGCGTGTTTGAACCCGGACGGGTTCCCTGACCTGAAATCGGGCGCGTTCACCCACAATTTCTCGATCAAGGTCGAGATGCTCAAGGATCTGATCGAGCGCACCCAGTTCGCGATTTCCAACGAGGAAACGCGCTACTATCTCAACGGGATTTTCGTGCACACCGTGGACGGCCCGGACGGGGTGGTGATGCGCGCGGTGGCAACCGACGGGCACCGGCTGGCGCGGGTGGAAGCCGAAGCGCCACAGGGTTCGGCGGGGATGCCGGGCATCATCATTCCGCGCAAGACCGTGGCCGAAGTGCTAAAATTGCTCGACGGGGTCGAGGACGAGGTCAAGGTCGAGCTTTCCGATACCAAGATCCGCTTTACGCTGGGCGGGGTGATCCTGCTCTCAAAGCTGATCGAGGGCAGTTTCCCCGATTACGAGCGTGTAACGCCCAAAAACAACGACAAGGCGCTGGTGGTCGATCGCGACAGCCTGGCGCGGGCCGTGGACCGGGTATCGACAATTGCGTCCGAACGCGGCGGCAAGGCGGTCAAGCTGGCGCTGACACCGGGGCAGCTCGAATTGAGCGTGACCAATCCCGATCACGGCACGGCGAATGAAGAGCTGGCCGTCGAATTCGACCTCGAAGGGTTCGAGATCGGGTTCAACGCGCGCTATCTTTTGGAAATCATCGCCCAGATCCGCACGGAAAGCGCGACCTTCATGTTCAACGACGCCGGATCGCCGACGCTGGTGCGCGAGGATGGGGAGACCAAGGCGCTGTTCGTCCTCATGCCCATGCGCGTATGACAATTGGGGTGAGGCCGGGCTGCAAACGGCGTTTTTGTGCGCTTCCGGTCCTCACGTACATGACGTACGCTCCGGTCCGGTTCTCCAAAAACACCATTTTCGCCGCAGCCTGACCCAAATTGGGCTCAGAGGAATGCTCCGGGCAACGACGGTGGCCACTTTAG
Organism: Pelagibacterium sp.; assembly: GCA_002723255.1. Lineage (GTDB taxonomy): Bacteria > Pseudomonadota > Alphaproteobacteria > Rhizobiales > Devosiaceae > Pelagibacterium > Pelagibacterium nitratireducens. The sequence goes on from PBNW01000014.1 coordinate 15,818, forward strand.
CCGATGACCGATGCACAGCGCTATATTTCCCGTTTGCGGCTTACCGGGTTTCGCAATTATCCCAGCGCGGCGCTCGATCTCGATCATCGCCATGTGGTGCTGACGGGCGAGAACGGGGCGGGCAAGACCAATCTGATTGAAGCGATTTCGCTGCTGGCGCCGGGGCGCGGGTTGCGGCGGGCCGGGGTCGACACACTGGGAACAGTCGGCGGGGACGGGCTGTGGGCCGTGGCAGCAAGCATCGAGACGGCGTTCGGGCCGGTCGATATCGGCACGGGCGCCAGCGCCGACGCCTCCGGGCGGCGGGTGCGGATCAACGGCGCCAATGCCCGGGCCGTCGAAGAGATGAGCGAGCATGTGCGCATCTTGTGGCTCACGCCATCGATGGACGGGTTGTTTACCGGCCCGGCCAGCGAGCGGCGGCGGTTTTTAGACCGGCTGGTCACCGCGCTCCATCCGGGCCATTCGAGCACCGTTTCCGATTTCGAGAAGGCCATGCGCCAGCGCAACCGGCTGCTCGAGGACAATGGAGACGCCGCCTGGCTGAGCGCCATCGAGGCGCAGATGGCCGAATTGGCCACAGCGATCTATTTCGCGCGCGCCGATTCACTGGCCCATCTGCAGGCGCTTATGGAGAAGTCGGTGGCCGATACGGGTTTTCCCGCGGCGCTGCTGGCGATTACCCCGATGATGGAAGGGGAAATTCCGCAAACCGCCAGCGGGCTGGAAGCGGCGCTGAGCGGGCTGTGGCGGGCGGCCAGGGGGCTTGATCGGGCGGCCGGACGCACCACATTAGGACCACACCGCATCGATCTCGATGTGACCCATGCGCCAAAAGCGATGCCGGCGGGATTGTGCTCGACAGGCGAGCAGAAGGCGCTTTTGATCGGGCTGGTTCTGATCCATGCGCGGCTGGTTTCGACAATGACCGGGATCACCCCCATCCTTTTGCTCGACGAGATCGCCGCCCATCTCGATCCGGTGCGGCGCGGGGCGCTGTTCGATGCGCTCGAGAAGCTGGGAACCCAGTGCTGGATGACCGGCACGGACCCTGTGCTTTTCGCCGCTTTGGGCGAGCGCGCGCAGCCGTATTCGGTGCATTCGGGCGTGGTGCGGCCCGTGGGCTGAAAAAGCCGTCACATTGTGGTGCTGGAAAGCCAAAAACGGGCCAAATTGCTTGGGGATAAGCCCCCAATCAGGTACAAGTTATCAATTCCCAACAAGGCTGATTCTTCTTTCATGAGCGACACGCCCCCGATCCCCAATGATGCAGAGTATGGCGCGGATTCGATCAAGGTCCTAAAGGGCCTCGATGCGGTCCGGAAACGGCCGGGCATGTATATCGGGGACACCGACGACGGCACGGGCCTGCACCACATGGTCTATGAGGCCGTCGACAATTCGGTCGACGAGGCTCTGGCCGGCCATGCGGATCTGGTTTCGGTGACGCTCAATGCCGATGGCTCGGTGACGGTGACCGACAACGGGCGCGGCATTCCCACCGATATCCACAAGGAAGAGGGGATTTCGGCGGCCGAAGTGATCATGACCCAGCTTCATGCGGGCGGGAAATTCGACCAGAATTCCTACAAGGTCTCGGGCGGTCTGCACGGGGTGGGGATTTCGGTGGTCAACGCGCTTTCGGTCTGGCTCAAGCTCAAGATCCGCCGGGCCGGTGGCATCTACGAGGTGAACTTCACCCATGGGGTGGCCGACGGGCCGCTCAAGCGGATCGGCGACTATGTCGAAGACAAGCAGCCGGGCACCAATGAGGGCCGTTCGGGCACGGAAATCACCTTCATGCCCTCGAGCGAGACTTTCACCATGGTCGAGTTCGACTTCAAGACGCTCGAGCACCGGTTGCGCGAACTGGCCTTCCTCAATTCGGGCGTCCACATCATCCTGCGCGACAAGCGGCATCCCGAGATCGTCGAGATCGACCTGATGTATGAGGGCGGGCTCGAGGCCTTCGTTCAGTATCTCGACAAGAACAAATCGGCTCTGCTCGACAAGCCCATTTCGCTGATTTCGGAAAAGGACGGGATCACCGTGGAAGTGGCGCTGTGGTGGAACGACAGCTACCACGAAAACGTGTTGTGCTTTACCAACAACATTCCCCAGCGCGACGGCGGCACGCACCTTGCGGGGCTGCGCGGCGCGCTGACGCGGCAGGTCAATGGCTATGCCGAGCAGAGCGGGATCACCAAGCGCGAAAAGGTCTCGCTGACCGGCGACGATACCCGCGAGGGGCTGACCTGCGTGCTGTCGGTCAAGGTTCCGGACCCCAAATTCTCGTCCCAGACCAAGGACAAGCTTGTCTCGTCCGAAGTGCGGCCGGTGGTCGAGAACGTGGTCAACGACAAGCTCAACCAGTGGTTCGAGGAACATCCCGCTGAAGCCAAGGCCATCGCCACCAAGGTGGCCGAGGCCGCGGCGGCGCGTGAAGCGGCGCGCAAGGCGCGGGAATTGACGCGGCGCAAATCGGCGCTGGAAATCTCTTCTCTCCCCGGCAAGCTCGCCGACTGCCAGGAACGCGATCCGGCCAAGGCCGAAATCTTCATCGTCGAGGGCGATTCGGCGTGTGGATCGGCCAAGCAGGGGCGCGACCGCGCAACGCAGGCCGTGCTGCCGCTGCGCGGCAAGATTTTGAACGTGGAACGCGCCCGGTTCGACCGGATGATTTCGTCCGACCAGGTGGGTACGCTGATCACCGCTTTGGGCACGGGCATCGGGCGTGAGGAGTTCAATCCCGATAAGCTGCGCTACCACAAGATCATCATCATGACCGACGCCGACGTGGACGGCGCCCATATCCGTACGCTGCTTTTGACGTTCTTTTACCGGCAGATGCCCGAAATCATCGAGCGCGGGCACCTCTATATCGCCCAGCCACCGCTCTACAAGGTGACGCGCGGGCGCTCCGAGCAATATCTCAAGGACGAGCGGGCGCGCGAGGATTACCTTCTGGCCGGCGGGGTCGAGGATGCGGTGCTCACGACGCGGGCCGGAACGACCCATGCGGGGGCCGATCTGCTTTCGATCGTGGAACAGGCACGCGACCTCAACCATCTGATCGACAACCAGAACGCGCGTTACAACCGCCAGATGATCGAACAGGCCGCCGTTGTCGGCGCGCTCGATCCGGCGGTCATGGACGCTCCCGAGACCGCCCAGGGACTGGCTGACCGGGTGGCCAACCGGCTGAACCGCATGTCGGACGAGACCGAGCGCACCTGGGAAGGCGCCCTGGACGGCGAGGGCGGATACATCTTTTCGCGCGTGGTGCGCGGTGTGACCGAGAGCCACACGCTCGATGCGGCGCTGCTGGGCTCGGCCGATGCGCGCAAGCTGCGCAACCTGGCCGGCAAGCTCGACGAGATTTATGGAGGCGTCCCGACGCTGATGCGCCGCGAGATCAACCAGGAGGTCTATGGACCGCGCTCGCTGTTCGCGATCGTTCAGGCGGCGGGCGCCAAGGGCGTTTCCATGCAGCGCTACAAGGGGCTGGGCGAAATGAACGCCTCCCAGCTGTGGGAAACCACTATGGACAAGAACGGGCGCACGCTGTTGCAGGTGCAGATCCGGGAAACCGACGACGCGGATTCGATCTTTTCCCAGCTGATGGGCGATCTTGTCGAGCCGCGGCGCGATTTCATCCAGGACAATGCGCTCGCGGTTTCCAACCTGGATATCTGACGGGGTCGGAGTGCGGCCTGGGCGGCGGGGTTCGCCGCCACACGCCGCTCATCGGCAGCACGCGCGCATAATCTGGTAAGCTGCGGCCTTTTGCGAACGCGATGATGCCGGGCTTTATGGACCGGCTTCAACAATCGCCTGCAAGGAATCCGCGTCACGACGCGGCGGAGCACCGAACAGCCTTTTGTACTCGCGTGAGAACTGGGACGCGCTTTCATATCCAACGGCATAACCCACGGTCGCGGCCTCGGCATGTTCAGTCACGAGGCGCCGGCGTGCCTCGTGCAGCCGAACATGCTTCTGATATTGCAGCGGGCTCACGCCGGTCACCGCCTTGAAGCGGCGATGAAACACCGACACGCTCATGCCGGCAATCGCCGCCATGGCGCTAATGCTGAGATGGTCGGCATAATGGTGGCGAACGTAAGCCATCGCCCGGCGAATACGGGACAGCCGCGTGTCAGCCCCGGCAATCTGGCGCAGCAATGCACCATGCGGCCCCATCAGCAGACGAAACATCAGTTCATGCTCGAGGTGAGGCGCAAGGACCGGGATTTCCTGAGGTCTGTCGAGCAGGCTGGCGAGCCGGTGCCACGCATCAAGCAGTGCGGGGCCGGCTTTGGCAACGCCGAAGCCCGAGCCGATGGCAGGCTCGCCGAGCGCGTTCATGTCGAGCAGGATCGTCGAAATCACCGCAGGATCGAGAAAGAGATTGAGCGCCACAAAGGGCTCGTCGGTCGAGGCTTCGCAGACCTGTCCCATCGCCGTCAGCTCGGCCGCCACGACCATGCAATCACTGGCGCCATATTCGAGCGCTCCATCTCCGATAAACGTGCGTTTGCGGCCCTGCAGCACGAGGCAGACGACCGGCTGATAGATCAGGCCATTGGCGTCGGTCGGGTTGTCGATGCAATAGGCATGAAGACGCGGCATCTGCGGGTGCGGCGCGCCGGCATGGCGCAGCGCAATGGCGCGAATGTCGTCAAGTTGTGTCATGGCGCCATTCCACAGCGCTTGCCTCAAAAGGTCAATGGGTCGGCAGAATCAGGCAATCATCCGGGACCATCAGACATCCGCATTGGTGAGAGCATCCCTACATTGTGCCCGTACACGCACGAAAGGATATTGCTATGCAAAAGCGCAGACTCGGCAAGGACGGACCCGAAGTGTCAGCTCTCGGCTACGGCGCCATGGGATTTCACCTCGCTTACGGCGCGGCCGACACGCAAGCGGGCCTGGACCTGATCAAGCACGCCTATGAGATGGGCGTTACCTTGTTTGACACCGCCGAACTCTATGGCTGGGGCGAGAACGAGAAATTCATCGGAAAGGCGGTAGAGGGCTTTCGCGACGACATCGTTATCGCCACCAAATTCGGCTTTGCCCTCGACAATGGCAATTACGGCACCAACAGCCAGCCTGACCATATTCGCAAAGTGACCGAAAACAGCCTGCGCTATCTTGGTGTCGACCATATCGACATCCTCTACCAGCACCGCGTCGATCCCGATGTGCCGATCGAAGACGTTGCCGGGACCGTCAGGGACCTGATCGCCGAAGGCAAGGTCAAGTATTTCGGCCTCAGCGAAGCCGGGCCGCAGACCATCCGCAAGGCCCATGCCGTGCAGAAGGTGACGGTCCTGCAGACCGAATATTCGGTTTTTGAACGCGACGTCGAAGCGGTCCTGCCCACCACGCGTGAACTGGGCATTGGATTTGTCGCCTATTCGCCGCTTGGCCGTGGCTTTCTCACCGGGTCCGTAAAGCCTTCGGCAGAATATGAGGAGGACGACATGCGGCGCTTTGATCCACGCTGGCAACCAGGCAATTTTGAAAAGAACCTCGATGCCGTCCGCCAGCTTGGCGAGCTGGCCCAGTCCAAGGGCATAACGGTGTCTCAGCTGGCGCTGGCCTAGCTCCTGGCCCAGGGCGACGACATCGTGCCGATCCCCGGAACGCGCCGGATCGAACGTCTCGAGGAAAACCTGGCCGCTGCGGATTTAACGTTGTCGACCGATGATCTGTTCCGCATCGCAACTATCCTGCCGGACGGCGCTTTCGGTGCGCGCTACGCCGGCGGCATGGTCCCGGACTGGATCTGACAGACAATGGGTGGCTGGCATTGCTTGCCACCCATCATCGAACAGAAGCACCGCTTCACAAAAAGATGCGCTGAACGCGCAGACGCGTGCAAACGAAGATGTTTTTCCAGCGTTATGGCCTTGAGAAACAGTGTTGCGAGCCGAATTCTCGATTGCGCAGGACCGTTTAAAATCCCTTTTCGCCGCGCGAACTGACGGCCAGTTTCTCGACGAGGTCATCGGGGATGGGTTTGCTTGCCGAGAATGTCACGCCGGTCCTGGTGGCCTTGAGGTTTAGCGACGCAATCTGCTTGGCATGGGCGGCAATTGCGCCGGGATCGACATAGAGACCACATTTTTTGCTAAAGGCGGCATGGCCCGCGACGATCGTTTCCTCGATCTGAAATCCAGCCATCCGCGAGAGCGGGCCTTCCTGAAAAGGCCATTCGGCAATCGATGCCGGAACAAATTGCGACCCTCTCCCCCCGGTTAGGCAAAAACCGTTGCCGTGCGGCCACACTGGCGGGTAAGAGTGGAAAAATTCACATAAACGCGCCACAATTGAACGCGATAGCGGTAGGCATCGCGTTTGCGCCCGGACGATGGCGCGCGTCGATTTTTCACGACCATGCTCGAAAGTGATCTTTGATGGATCTTCGTCTCTCTCCCGATGATCGCGTCGATGGCGGCCCGCAGCGCAAGGCCAGGGGCCAGCGCGCGCAGGCCGGATCAGGCTCCAATGGGCCCAAGGGTGGCAAACCCCGCCGGCCGCAGAACCGCAAGGTGACGAAAAAGCGCTCGGGCGGGATGCGGTTTATCGTGGGGTTTGCGTATTTCTGTTTCACGATGCTGCTTTTGGGCGGCGTCGCGGTGGCCGGAATCGTTGTCTATTACGGGCAGGATCTGGGATCGTCCTCCACCTGGGAAGTGCCCCAGCGTCCGCCCAATATCCGCGTGCTGGCGTCCAACGGGCAGCTTTTGACCAATCGCGGGCAGACCGGCGGGGAGGCCGTGGGCATTCACGAATTGCCGCCCTATGTGGGCCAGGCCGTGGTGGCGAGCGAAGACAGACGCTTTTACAGCCATTTCGGGGTCGATCCGATCGGGCTGGCCTCGGTGGGGATCGAAATGATCCGCGCGGGCGGCATCACCCGCGGCGCCTCCACCATCACCCAGCAGGTTGCCAAGAATTTGTTTCTGACCCCCGACCAGACGCTTGGCCGCAAGGTGCAGGAAGCGCTTCTGGCGGTGTGGCTGGAACAGAACTATTCCAAGGACCAGATCCTGGAGCTTTATCTCAACCGCGTGCATTTCGGGTCGGGTTCGACCGGGATCGAAGCTGCGGCGCAAACCTATTTCGGCATTTCGGCGCGCAATCTCTCGCTGGGTCAGGCGGCCATGCTGGCCGGCATTCTGCCCGCGCCGAGCTATTACAACCCGCGCACCCATCCCGACCGGGCCGCCGAGCGGCAGCGGCTGGCGCTGGCCAACATGGTGCGTGAGGGCTACATCACCGAGCAGGAGGCCCAGGCCGCTGCCCAGAACATGGATGCCAACATCACCACCGAGCGGGTGGCGGGCACCGAATATTACGTCGCGGACTGGGTGGAATCGCTCATGAACGACTATCTGGGCGAGGTGAACGAGGACGTCGTGGTTTCGACCACGCTGGACTGGGACATGCAAAAGCAGGCCGAATTCGTCATCAAGGAAGCCGTCGCCTCACAGGGCGAGGACCTGGACTTTTCCCAGGCGGCCTTTGTGGCCATGGACACCGAAGGCCGGGTGCGTGCCCTGGTGGGCGGGGTCGATTACAGCCAATCGAGCTATAACCGCGCCGTGACCTCGCGTCGTCAGCCGGGATCGGCCTTCAAGCCCTTTGTCTATCTTGCCGCCCTGCAGCAGGGCTATACGCCCGACACGCTGATGGTGGACGAACCGCTCGACTATGAGGGCTGGCAGCCGGAAAACTCCAATGGCCGCTATGTCGGGCCGGTGCTGTTGCGCGACGCGCTGGCCTTTTCCATCAACACGGTATCGGCGCGCCTGGCCATAGATATCGGGCCAGAAAATGTGGTGGAGACGGCCTATCGGATGGGCTTTTCCACCAATTTCCAGCCGGTGCCCTCGATCGCGCTGGGCACTCAGGAAGTCTCGCTGCTCGAGCTGACGAGCGCCTATGCCCCGTTTGCCAATGGCGGTTATGGGGTGGTGCCCAATGTGATCACGCGGATCACCACAACCGATGGCGAAGTGCTGTTTGAAGAAACGCCAGCCGGACCGGGCCGTATCCTGACCGATGAGCAGGTGGGCATGATGAACGACATGCTCCAGACCGGCGTTCAGGCCGGAACGGGCACGCGGGCGCAACTGGGCAACTGGCCGATGGCCGGCAAGACCGGCACGACCCAGCGCAACCGCGACGCGCTGTTTGTCGGTTACACCGCAAGCCTTGTGGGCGGCGTGTGGCTGGGCAATGACGACGACACCCCGACCCGGGTGTTCGGCGGACAGATACCGGCCCAGATCTGGCGCGACATCATGGCCGAAGCCCATGAGGGCCTGCAGAGCGCGGCGCTGCCTGGCAATTATGTCAAGCTCCAGGACCGCGTGGCGGTGCCGATGCAGGACACCATGCCGGCGACCGGAACACCCGTCACGATCGACCAGATCCAGGGTCAGCCGGGTCAGCAGCCTGCCCCGTTGCCCCAACAACAGATCCAGNCGCAACAGCAGCAGCAGCCCGTGGCNGTCCCGGCCGATGACGGGATCGGNGGNCTNCTNAACGGGCTGTTTGGCGAGTAGGATCGGCNGCGCTGGACGTTTGAGAAAGCCCGGGTTTNTGCCCGGGCTTTTTTTGTTGCGGCCTGGGGCGTTGNTNAGAGCGCCATCAGCGCTGCNCCATTGGCCTTGAGCCAGGCTTTGGGGCGCTCGTAATGGGGACACGTTTTCGCGACGGTGCGCCAGAAGACCGGCCGATGGTTCATTTCGAGAATGTGAGCCACCTCATGGGCGGCGACGTAATCGAGAACGTCGGGTGGGGCGAGGATCAGGCGCCAGTTGAAATTGAGGCTGCCAGAGGACGAGCACGATCCCCAGCGGGTCGATTGATCGCGCAGGGTGATGGCCGAAACCGTCACGCCCAGATTTTGCGCGTGGCGGTTGCAGGCCTTCTCAAGATCGTCGCGGGCCTGTTTCTTGAGCCAGTCTACAAGGCGGCGGCGCATGTGGTCGGGACCGCCGGGCACGTGCAATTGTGGCTCGTCCCCCTCGTTGACGACGGTGACGAGACCGCGCAGCCCGCTGAGGCCGACCAGGCGGTGGGGGCTGCCGCGCAGGGGAATGATGGCGCCGGGGGCGAGTGCGTAAGGGCTCTGGATGCGGCTGAGCCGGGCGGACAGCCAGCCGGTGTTGCGCTCGAGAAAGGCTTGCGCCTCGGGCCAGCGCCCGCCGCGCGGCACAGTCAGAACCGGCTCTCCCCGCGCCGAAACGCTCAAGCGATAGGACCGGGCCCGGGCGTTGACCCGCACGGCTACGGTAACCGGACCGGACGCGATGACGAGCTCGGTCGTTTCAGGGATCGCGGTTCGGGCAAAAAGGCGGGGCAGCCCCATCCATTGTCTCTTTGGCAGAAAAGGGAATCGGGGCGCCATTATGCAGGCTGGCCGGGCTGACAAAACAAAAAAGAAGCGGCACGTCGGAAAGGAGCGTGCCACTTCTTATCGTATCGCGCTTTTGGACAGGCGGAGGCGGCCTGTTTTTCAAAGCGCGATCAAAGGGTGCCTTGGGCGGAGGCGGCCCAAGGCGCGGCCGGGGACCAAAGGGAGGGGGAACAATCCACCGGCCGAAGGGAACTCTTGAGGGCGATCACCGGCCCCTGGGCCGGCGATCTGTCTGGTTTAGTACCCCTGACGCTCGCCGCCATCGTCATTGCGGTTGTCGTCGTGGCGGGGGGCATTGCGGTCCCGCATGAAGCGGTCGAACTCTTCGCGATCACGCGCCTTACGCAGATTGGCGAGGTGTTCTTCGAATGCCTGGCGGTCTTCTTCGAGTTTACGGCGTTCCTCGTCGAGGCGCTTGAGCTGCTCGTCGCGATACTCGTCGAAGGCGGCATTGCCGGTGGCCGAAGCGCGATAGTGGCGCGGGCCACAGCCGCGGGATTTGAAGTTTGACTTCTGGCCGGCGATCCAGCTTTCAGCCTTTTCACGGCTGCCGCCCATATATTCGCCCCATAAAATGTAGGCGAGGACGGCCATGCCTAGCGGCCAGAAGATGATAAAGCCCAGAACCATCAAAGCGATGGTTAGCGGGGACCATGCGGGTTTGATAATTGCACTGTTCATGTTGCGGTCTCTCCAGTCTCGAACACAACAAAATTTGGGGTCGCCGGCGCCCGCATCAAGGGTTAGCGCATAAATTTATCGCTCTTGAAAACTGATATAGAGTGCCCATAGACCCGCCCGGAGAGATAAAAAAATGAGCGAAATCACACAGTCCAGCGCTCCGGCGCCGGCGCGCAGCGCCAATCCCATGCGGCTTGAAACGCTCGTGCTTTTGCGCTGGCTGGCCATTTCGGGCCAGCTGATCACCGTTGTGGTCGTGCGCTACGGGCTGGGCTACGACGTGCCGCTGGGGGCGTGCCTGTTGCTGATCGCGCTTTCGGTGCTGGTCAATGCGGGGCTGTTGATCCGCTACGGGCCGGGTCACCGGCCCTCGACCCGGCTGGCATTCCTGCAGCTTGCCTATGACAGTCTGCAACTCGGAGGGCTGCTTTATCTCACCGGCGGGCTGGGCAATCCGTTTGCCATATTGCTGCTCGCGCCGGTTTCGGTTTCCGCTTCGACGCTGGCTTCGCGCGAAACGATCTGGGTGGGCACGCTGGTCATTGCGATCGCCAGCGCGCTGGCTTTGTTTCATATGCCCTTGCCGTGGATCGAAGGGGTCAGTTTCGAGCCGCCACGCATCTATCTCACCGGGGTGTGGATCGCGATCCTGTGCGCTGTGGGGTTTGTCGCCGGGTACACCAACAAGGTGGCTCATGAGGCCCGCCAGCTTGTCGATGCGCTGACCATCACCGAGTTGGCCCTGTCGCGCCAGCAACAGCTTTCGGCGCTCGACGGGCTGGCGGCGGCCGCCGCCCATGAGCTGGGCACACCGCTGGCCACCATTGCGCTGGCAGCCAAGGAAATCCGGCGCGACCATGGGGAAGGGGAGCTGGCCGAAGACCTCGATCTCATCATGGATCAGGTGGCGCGCTGCCGGGCGATATTGGGAAAATTGCGAAACCTGCGGCCATCGGGATCGGACCTTTTCGACAGCGCGACACTGTCCGACATCGTCGCCGAGCTGGCCAAGGCCCATGAAGGGCCGGCGCTGGTCGAGGGCAAATCGATCAATCTGGCCCAGACCCGGGCCGAGCAGGACGAGCCGGTGATCGCGCGCAATGTGGCGCTGCTCTACGGGCTGGGCAATCTGATCGAAAATGCCGTGCAGTTCGCAAAGGTTGAGGTGACGATTCGGGCCGTCTGGGACGGGCGGCGGGTGATGATCGCCATCATGGACGACGGACCGGGATTTCCGCCGGACCTTTTAAGCCGGCTCGGGGAACCCTATCTGACAACAAGGACGAAAGACCGGTTCGATCCGCGCCAACCCGATGGCGGGGGCGGGCTGGGACTGGGCGTGTTCATTGCCAAGACGCTCCTGGAGCGGACCGGCGCGACGCTCAAATTCTTCAATGCCCGGGCAAACGGGCATGCCTGTGTGGAAATCAGCTGGCCGCGTGACACCCTGGTCCGAAATGCCGCACGCGACGTATGAGGTATCTTGTGTGTAAGCTTTTGACGTTTTCGCCACAATTGGCCATAAGCAAGACGCGAGAGGATCAAGGCCAATGACAGAGATTTCCGAGCTTCCCGACACCGAGCGCACCCTGCTGCTGGTCGACGACGACAAGCCCTTCCTGACCCGGCTCGAAAGGGCGATGGACAAGCGTGGCTTTATCGTTTCGATCGCCGATACGGTGGCTGGCGGGCTGGCGGCGGTCAAAGCCAACAGCCCGGCCTTTGCGGTGGTCGATCTGCGGCTCGAGGACGGAAACGGGCTGGCCGTGGTCCAGGCGCTGCACGAGAACCGTCCCGGCGCGCGGGCGGTGGTCCTGACCGGTTACGGCAATATTGCAACCGCGGTCACGGCGGTCAAACTGGGTGCGGTCGATTATCTTGCCAAACCGGCCGACGCCGACGACATCGTCAAGGCGCTGATGGCCGGCGATGACGATATCAGGCCCGAGGCACCGGAAAACCCCATGTCGGCGGACCGGGTGCGCTGGGAGCATATCCAGCGGGTTTACGAATTGTGCGACCGCAATGTTTCGGAAACGGCGCGCCGGCTCAACATGCACCGGCGCACGCTGCAGCGCATTCTCGCCAAACGCGCGCCGCGCTGATCGGTCTAAAAAGAAGGCCGCCTTAGAGCTCGGTCAGGATTTGATTGACTCAAATCCTTGGCTCTAAGCCCTTGTTTTTTCGCGTGTTGCGAACCGCAATACCGTTTCCATCCCCGATCGCGTCGAGGACATGGTTTTGCTGGACACGCTCTATTCGGCGGCCTGCTGGTTTTCGGGCTCGGGCTGGAGCGGGTTTTCGCTCTTGGGCCCGGCGATCAACAGCCGTTGCTTGCGGCGGCGGCGGGGGATGCGGACCTGTTTGACCCGGCGAGCATCGGCGCGGGTGATCTCGAATTCAAAGCCCTTGAGCTTGGAGACCACTTCGCCCCGTACCGGCACGCGGCCGAGCATGGCCACCATGAGCCCGCCCAGAGTATCGACTTCCTCGGCATATTCACCGGGATCGAAATCGGAGCCGATGGCCTCGATCAGATCGACAAGCTCCACGCGGGCATCGGCGATGAAACTGTCCTCATCGACCGTGCGCAGCATCGAAGCTTCGCTCTCGTCATGCTCATCCTCGATGTCGCCAACCACCGCTTCGAGCAGATCCTCGATGGTGACCAGCCCGTCGGTGCCCCCATATTCGTCGATCACCACCGCCATATGCATGCGGGTGGCCTGCATGGAGGCCAGAAGATCGGTTACGGGCATCGAGGGGGGCACGAAGAGCACCTTGCGCACCAGGTCGAGCTTGCCGATGCGCTGTTTGAGCGTCGGGGTGACGAATTTGACCGGGCTTTGAGTGTTGTGGCCGTTCGAGCCATTGCCGGCGGTCGGGGCGGCCGATTTGGCCGGCTCGGTGACCTTTTCAAGCACGTCCTTGATGTGGATCATGCCCGCGACATTGTCGAGGCTCTCCTCATAGACCGGCATGCGAGAATGGCCGACCTGGCGGAAGCGGTCGATGACATAGCCGACATTGACGCTGGAATCGACGGCCTCGATATCGGCGCGGGGCACCATGACATCCTCGACGCGCAATTCGCCGAGCTTGAGCACATTTTGCAAAATGGCACGCTCGGATGCGGAAAATGTCGTGTCGGTGGACAGGAACGGGCCCTCGAGCGCTTCCTTGAGATCGGTGCGCAAGGACGCGGGTCTGCCCGGCAGATGGGCACGAATCCGCGCCCATAGCGATGGCTTGTTGTCGCTTGAAGTTGACTGTGTCTGGTCGCCCTCAGGGCGATGCGGCCGGCGCGCCGCGGCGCTAGATTGATCGCTATCGGTCATTTGGGGTGCGGCGGGCGTTTGTTTTTTCGGCCCAACCGTCGGCACTCCGTATCTTGTTGCGCAAAGATCAGTCGTTCAAAAGAACCTGACCATCATAGGGGTCTGGATACCCCAGCAGCCCCATAATATCTGTTTCTCTTGCCTCCATGGCAAGGGCTTCGTCTTCGGTTTCGTGGTCATAGCCCAAAACATGGAGCATTCCATGCACCAGAAGATGGGCGAAATGGTGCTCGAAAGGCTTTTCGAGATCGTCGGCTTCGGCCACCAATGTCTCATAAGCGAGCGATATGTCACCCAGAAGACCTTCTATGGGATCGTCGGCCTCGAGCGCGGGAAACGAGAGCACATTTGTCGGCTTGTCCTTGCCGCGCCACTCGCGGTTGAGCGCCTGCTGGGAGCGATTGTCGGTCAAGAGCACCGAGATTTCGCAGGGGCCATCGATTGCAAAGCCCGAATTTTCCAGCGCCGCGCCGAGGACCGTTTCGGCCAGGGGCTGGAAGGTTTGCGGCCAGTCCCCGGCCTCGAGATTGATCTCGACGGACAGTTCGGGCGTCAAACCTCGAGCTTTCCTTCGGAGGCCGGGCTCTTGCCGGTTGCGCCTTCATAGGCCCGCACGATGCGCGCAACCAGAGCGTGGCGCACAACGTCCTTGTCGGTAAAGCGCGTGGTGTGAATGCCTTCGACATCGGAGAGAAGATGGAGGGCCTCGACCAGCCCCGATTTTTCGCCACGCGGCAGATCGACCTGGGTGGGATCGCCGGTGATGATCATTTTCGAATTTTCACCCAGCCGGGTCAGAAACATCTTCATCTGCATCGAAGTGGTATTCTGGGCCTCATCCAAAATGACGGCGGAATTGGCCAGGGTACGCCCGCGCATGAAGGCGAGCGGAGCCACTTCGATGGCCCCGGACGCTATGCAGCGCTCGACCACTTCGGGCTGCATCATGTCGTAGAGCGCGTCGTAAAGGGGCCGGAGATAGGGATCGACCTTTTCCTTCATGTCGCCGGGCAGAAAGCCCAGACGCTCGCCCGCTTCCACGGCGGGGCGGGAGAGGATGATGCGATTGATTTCGCCGCGCTCGAGAAGGGTCGCCGCATGCGCGACGGCGAGATAGGTCTTGCCGGTGCCCGCGGGGCCGACGCCGAACACCATCTCGAAGCGGTCCATGGCGCGGATATAGCCATCCTGGGCCGGATTGCGGGCGACGATGGTGGCCTTGCGCGTGGCGATCTGGGCCATGCGCACCTTGCCGCGCTTCTCGAGCGTGGGAAGCGAGAGCTGGCTGTCCTCGGACTGGACCATGCGGATCACGCCATCCACATCGGCGGGGCCGACGGCCTTGCCCTCTTCGAGCATGTCGTAGAGCGATTCAAGCGCGCGGCGCGCCTGGTCGACGGCGTTGGCGCCACCGCGCAACATCACATGATTGCCGCGCGAATTGGCCTGGACCCCCAAGCGCTGCTCGATGAGCGCCAGGTTCTGGTCGAATTCGCCATACAATTGGGAGACGAGCCGATTGTCTTCGAACGCCAGTTCGAGATGGGCGGCGGCGGACTGGTCGGGTTGCGACCGCAAATTCCGTGTCAAACGCGGGAGCTCCAAGGCAGCGTTGCGACTCTTAACAAGGGTAAGGCTATCAGACCGCGATTCGATCCGCTGTGACAATTGTGCCTTCGAGCGAATTTTTTGCCTGAGCGATGATTTCGACCGGCAGGATCTGGCCGATCAGGCTTTGATCGGCGCCGATATGGACCGCCTGCAGATAGGGCGAGCGGCCCGCCACCTGACCGGGATTGCGGCCGGGCTTTTCGATGAGCACCGGCAAGGTCATGCCCACACAGCCGGCGTTGAATTTTTGCGACTGGCGGGGGATTTCGGCCTGCAGCACTTCGAGGCGCTCGGCCTTGACGTGTTCTTCGATCTGATTGTCCATCTGCGCGCCGGGCGTGCCCGGGCGGGTGGAATATTTGAACGAGAAGGCCGAGGCGTAGCCGATCTTTCTGACCATATCCACTGTCGCTTCGAAATCGGCATCGGTCTCACCGGGGAAACCGACGATGAAATCGCCCGAGAGCGCCATATCGGGGCGGGCGGCGCGAATGCGGTCGATGATCTCGAAATATTCGGCAGCGGTGTGGCGCCGGTTCATGGCTTTGAGGATCGAATCCGAGCCCGACTGCACCGGCAGATGGAGATAGGGCATCAACTGGGGCAGATCGCGGTGGGCGGCGATCAGTTCGTCATCCATGTCGCGCGGGTGCGAGGTGGTATAGCGGATGCGCTCGATGCCATCGATTTCGGCCAGCATGTGGCAGAGCGCGCCCAGGCTGACGCTGTGACCGTTTCCATCCAACCCGTGATAGGCGTTGACGTTCTGGCCCAGAAGGGTGATTTCGCGCACCCCGGCATCGGCCAGCCCGCGCGCCTCGGCAAGAACCTGTGC
Organism: Pelagibacterium sp.; assembly: GCA_002723255.1. Lineage (GTDB taxonomy): Bacteria > Pseudomonadota > Alphaproteobacteria > Rhizobiales > Devosiaceae > Pelagibacterium > Pelagibacterium nitratireducens. The sequence continues at coordinate 31,722 of PBNW01000014.1, forward strand.
GACGGGGCGGGAGACTTCAGCGCCGCGCGTATAGGGGACGACGCAGAACGAGCAGAATTTGTCGCACCCTTCCTGAACGGTCAAAAATGCCGTCAGGCCGCGAGAAATGGTCACTTCCTTTTTTGGCGCCGGAAGATGGGCGAATTTGTCTTCCTCGGGGAAATCGGTGTCGATGACCCGGCCGTTTTGCGCCTTCGAGAGAAGTTCGGGCAGGCGGTGATAGGATTGCGGGCCAAAGACCAGGTCCCCCGCCGGGGCGCGGGCCATGATTTCCTCGCCCTCGGCCTGGGCCACGCAGCCAGCCACCCCGATCAGCATTTTTTTGGCGCCGGGCTCGCGCTCATTTCGGAAATCGCGGATGCGGCCGAGTTCGGAATAGACCTTTTCGGCGGCCTTTTCGCGGATGTGGCAGGTGTTCAAAAGCACCAGATCGGCCTCGCCCATCTCCGAGGTCGGCGTATAGCCGTGCGGGGCCAGCGCGTCGGTCATCCGATCGCTGTCATAGACGTTCATCTGGCAGCCATAGGTCTTGATGAAGACCTTCTTGGCGTTGGGGAGATCTGGCTGTTTGTCGCTCATGGGCGCGGTTTACACCACTTCCCCATCTCTTGGCAAAGGGTCAGCGCGATTGAGGGCGTTGAGCATGCGCCGGACAGTGGTCTGGGCCCGTTTTGCGACCAGTTTGCGATCGATCGTGGCGGGTATGGGCGCGCCGAAGGCGAGAACCACATCCTTGGGGCCCGATCCGAGGATGGCGCCGAGATTGTCGCCGATACCCATATCGCCGATCCAGGCGATCTGGCGGCGTTCGGACCGCGAGAGGGGGAGGCCGGAGATTTTGGTATAGGCGATGGCGAGGGGCTGGATGCTGGCGCCGTCCTTTGGGGCGGCGCCGATAAGGGCCGAACGGAACGGCAGCACATGGGTGCCGATACCGGAGGTGCCTTCAGCAAACAACAGCACGGGAACCCCTTGGGCAATGCGGGCGCTCATCTCGGCCGCGGTGCGGCGGGTGTCGGTGCGGCGGGCGCGGTCGACGAAGACGGTTTTGTGCATTCTGGCCAGGGTGCCGATCAGGGGCCAGCGGGCCACATCGGACTTGGCAACGAAGCTGACCGGGACTTTGCTGGCGACAGCGATGATATCGAGCCAGCCAATATGGTTGGCGACGACGAGAACGGGGCCCTTTGCCAGTGGTTGACCGGCCAGCGCCACGCGCAGGCTCAGAGTGAAAGCGAGGAGCTTGAAAAAGATCGAAGGCAGCAATTGCCAGCCCGGCAGGCCCGTTCGCACGATCACAAACTGGATCGGCAGGCCCAAAAGGGTGAAGGGCAGGACGACAAGCCCAAAAAACACAAGGCGCAGGGCCACGTGGCTTTCCCTAGAGCCGTTCAGGATTTGATTGACTCAAATCCCTGGCTCTAAACCCTGGTTTTCTCGCGCGTCCGAACTGCAAAAACCGCTCCACTTATGCTGGACACGCTCTAGCTGTCCCTGGTCTTGTCCTTTAGGGGAATTGCGTAGAGTTCGAGGCGGTGGTCGACAAGCTTGTAGCCGAGCTTTTTGGCGATCACTTCCTGAATGGCCTCGATCTCTTCGTTGCGGAATTCGATGACCTTGCCCGAGCGGATGTCGATCAGATGATCGTGGTGTTCGTCGGGGATCTGCTCGAACCGGGCGCGGCCGTCCTTGAAATCGTGCTTGGTGACCAGCCCCGCTTCCTCGAACAGATTGACGGTGCGATAGACCGTGGAGAGCGAAATGCGCGGATCGATGGCCGAGGCGCGGCGGTAGAGCTCTTCGACGTCAGGGTGGTCGGTGGCCGCTTCGAGGACGCGGGCGATCACCCGGCGCTGGTCGGTCATGCGCATGTTGCGCGTCACGCATTGCTCTTCAAGCGTTGCTTCGGTGAAAGGCTCGTTGCCCATGCCCGCCTCGCGCATCTGTGCCGATAGGTGATCGGGTTAGCCGATCGGCGCGGCCATGACAAGGGCGGTGGCGGCGCTGCCATCGGGCTTCGGGTAATAGCCCTTGCGGGTGCCGATATCGGCAAAGCCGAAGCGCCGATAGAGCGCGATGGCCGGCGCGGTGGTTTCATCGACCTCGAGAAAGAGCGTTCTGACCGGGCTCATGGCCAGATCGGCAAAGGCCGCGCCAAGCAGCGCGCGCCCGAGACCGCGGCTGCGTTTTCTGGGATCCACCGCTATGGTGAGCAATTCGCTCTCAGCGCCGGAAATGCGCAGCATGGCAAAGCCGGAAATGATGCGTTTGGCGTCGGTTGCGATATAGGCGGGGGTGGTTTTGGGATCGGCAAGATAGGCTGCGAAATCGGACGTGAGCCAGCCGCGATAAAAGCCCTGGGCATGCAGTTTTGCCAGAGCGGCAGCGTCGCGGGTTTCGCCGCGCGCGATGTGCAGGCCGTTGGGGGCCGCCCAGAAATTCATTTGCGTGCCACCCCGAAGCCGAGCTGGGGTTTGGCGTCGGCGGCGCGGATATAGGTGGGATCGGGGGGGAAATCGATGGCGCGCGCGCGCGAGGCAAAAGCGGCCATACGCGCGATATCGATCATCGGATCGTCCGGCGTTGTGCGGGCGGCGACCTGGAGGATCTGTTTGAGATCGACGAGGTCTGCCTTGTCGCGCGGCTTGCCGGGAGCCGAAAAGCTCTGGCGATAGGCTTCGCCGCGCTTGGCATCGACGATCAATTCGCACGGCCCCTGGCGCGAGAGCGAAAGGGCGAGCAGCGAGGGGACGCCGATGACCGGGATATCGAGCGCAAGGCCGAGCCCCCGGGCTGTCGAAAGGCCGATGCGCAGGCCGGTAAACGAGCCGGGGCCGGTGGAAACGGCGATGCGACTGAGGGCATTATAGGTCAGCCCGCACCGGTCCAGAAGCGTCCCGATGGCGCCGAAGATGATTTCGGCGTGACCCTTTGCGATGTCGCGAATTTCGGTTTCCAGGGTGCCGTTCGACAAGACAAGCGCCAGTTGCAGGCGGTCGCGGGCTGTATCAATGGCAAGGGTGACGGGCGTGCTCATGGCGGTTTCGATAGGCCGAAACGAAAAACCCCGCAAGCGGTTTGGGCTTGCGGGGTTTTTGTGTGGCTGCGTTGGCAGCCCCGTAAGGCGTGAGGCCTATGGGTATGATTTGAACGCAGGCTTTTAGATCTGCTGAACCTGTTCAACGCCAGGAACGAAATGACGCAGCAGGTTTTCGATGCCCGATTTGAGCGTCGCGGTCGATGACGGGCAGCCCGAGCAGGCGCCCTGCATGTGCAGGAAAACCGTGCCTTCCTTATACCCCTTGAAGGTAATGTCGCCGCCGTCCATGGCGACTGCGGGGCGGACGCGGGTAGCGAGGAGTTCCTTGATGACTTCGACGGTTTCGGCGTCATCATCTTCGAAAAATTCATCGCCCGTATCGACAGGCTCGGACGCTGCGCCTTCGGCGAGAATGGGCTTGCCGCTCATGAAATGTTCCATGACGGCGCCCAGAATGGCGGGCTTTATGTGCGCCCAATCAATGGGTTCGTCCTTAGTCACCGATACGAAATCGGAGCCCAGAAACACACCCGAAACACCATCGACGGAAAACAGGGCCGAAGCGAGCGGGGAGTTGCGGGCCATATCGGCGTCGCGGAAATCGCGCGGTTCGCCGGGCAGCACGTCGCGGCCGGGGAGGAATTTGAGCGTTGCCGGATTGGGGGTGGCTTCGGTCTGGATGAACATTTTTCCGCCTCTCGAGGCTCTTTAGAATTATTCCAAGTTGGTTTGGAAGATAATCCTTTTGCAGACAAATGCAAGAGGCTGGGAGGGTGCGGCGGCGCGGGGGTGGCATCTTCCACCATCGTCATCCCGGGCGAAGGCCGGGGTGACAGCGGGTGGGTTTGACGGGGCTGGGTCCAGGGCCGGGATAGGCCGCTACACCAGCGGGCATGACCCCATTCAGCACAATGCGGCGAGATCGGCGTCCGAAATGGTGCCGGGAACCACGGTGACCGGAACGCGGAACGCGTTGGCGCCGCGTGCGGCGATCGAGGCAACGAGAGGGCCGGGGCCTTCCGAGGAATCCGCGGCCGCGAGCACGAGAATGGCGACGGCGGGGTCCTCGGCGATGTGGGCCTCGATGGCGTCGGTCTTTTTGCCCTCGCGAATCACGCGTTCGACCTTGATCGAACCGAAGGCGGCGATGTTGGCGGCGTAGCGGGCCTGCAGCGCTTCGATATTTTCGTAGGCCTCGGCGCGCATCACCTCTTCGACACCCAGCCAGTGCTGGAAATTGTCGGGCTCGATGATCGAGAGCAAGGCCACTGTGCCGCCGGTACGGCGCACGCGCAGGGCGGCAAAGGTGACCGCCTTGGCGCATTCGGGGCTTTCGTCCACGACGACCAGGAACTTGCGTTTGTATTCGTCGTCGTAGCGATCCTGGGTGTCGGGCAAGCGCTTTTGTCCGGAGCTGATTTAGGGATGGCGATGCTGCCACAGCGCGCGATGGGCGCGCAAGTGGCTCCATGATGTCCAATTGTGCTCAGCGAATAAAGCCCACAATGTCGCGGACTTCGAGCATGGTTTTCGCGGCGATCTCGCGGGCCCTGTCGGCGCCATTGCGCAGGATGGTTTCGATCTGGGCCGGGTCGGCGACCAGCCGGCGCATTTCGTCCGCCTGGGGGGCGAGAACCGAAACGGCGAGATCGGCAAGGGCGGGCTTGAAGGCGCCGAACCCTTGTCCGCCATATTCGGCCAGCACCTCGGCGACCGATTTGTCCGAAAGCGCGGCGTAGATGCCGACCAGATTGGCCGCTTCGGGACGGTTTTCCAGGCCCTTTTCTTCACTGGGCAACGCGTCGGCGTCGGACTTGGCCTTCTTGATCTTTCTGGTGATCGTTTCGGCGTCGTCCATCAGATAGATGGTGGCCATGTCCGAGCTGGATTCGGACTTGCTCATCTTCTTTGTCCCATCGCGCAGGCTCATCACCCGTGTGGCCGGGCCGGTGATGACCGGTTCGGGGAGCGGGAAATACGCCTCGTCGAGCCCGTTGGCGGCGATCGAGGGGGCAAAGTCGTGATTGAACTTGGCGGCGATGTCGCGGGAGAGTTCGAGATGCTGTTTCTGATCTTCGCCGACCGGAACGTGAGTACCCTTATAGAGCAGGATGTCGGCGGCCATCAGCGAAGGGTAGGCGAACAGGCCCAGCGAGACGTTTTCGGAATTTTTGCCCGCCTTGTCCTTGAACTGGGTCATGCGGCTCATCCAGCCCATGCGCGCCACGCAATTGAATACCCAGGCCAGTTCGGCGTGTTCGGCAACCTGGGACTGGTTGAAGATGATGTGGGCGGAAGGATCGACGCCGGCCGCGATATAGGCGGCGGCGATTTCATAGGTCCAGCGCTTGAGATCGGCGGGGTCCTGCCAGACGGTGATCGCATGCATATCGACGACGCAATAGATGCACTCGAAATCGTTCTGCAGCGGCACGAAACGGCGGATGGCGCCGAGATAATTGCCGAGATGCAGATCGCCCGAGGGCTTGATGCCGGAAAAGACGCGATCGGTGAAAGGCATTGGACTTACGGTCCCTTAATGTTTGACGAAACATGCCCAGGAACGGGCAGCACAAGGGTTTAGAGCCTCAGCGCCGCCGCCGCAAGCGCCCGAGAACCGCGCCGAGCGGCTGGACGCCGCTTACATGGAGCAGCGCGAAATAAAGCCCGGCGCCCAGAGCGCAGATGGCAAGCAGGGCCAGCGCCTGAAGCGGGAAGAAAAAGCCCGGGGCAAAGACCGGGCCGGCAAAAAGAGCCAGCCCCCACAGCGCCAACCCCATGACAATGGCGACGCCGAGCGTGCCGGCAAGGGTCAGACCCTCGCCGCCTGCGAGCCGGAAATGGCCGCGCCGGGCCAGGAACAGGACGAGCAGGCCCACATTGACCCATGCGGAGGTCGAAGTGGCCAGCGCGATGCCGATGTGTTGGAGGTGCGGGAACAGGGCTAGCGAAATGGCGATGTTGACCACCAGCGACACCCCGGCAATCAGCGTCGGGGTCTTGGTGTCCTTGCGTGAGAAAAAGCCCGGCTGGAGAACGCGGACCAGCACGAAGGCCGGCAGGCCGAGCGAAAAGCCCATCAGCGTGTGGGAGACGGCAACCGTTGCCGTCGCATCGAAGGCGCCGCGCTCGAACAGGACCCGCACGATGGGTTCGGCCAGCGCAAAGAGCGCGACTGCGGCGGGCAGGGTCAGGACCATGGAAAGCTGGAGGGCCTGGCTTTGGGACGCCCGGGCCTCGACGTCGCGGCCCGAAGAGAGGTGGCGCGAAAGCTCGGGCAGCAGCACCGTGCCGATGGCGATGCCGATGATGCCGAGGGGAAGCTGATAAAGCCTGTCGGCGTTGGCGATAATCGCGATGGCGGCATCGGCCTGGGAAGCGATGACGGTGCCCATGAAAATATTGATCTGGATGATACCGCCCGCCGCGATGGCCGGCAGCGCCAGCAGCCAGAAGCGGCGCACTTCATCGGTATAGCGCGGTATGCCGATGGCGGGCAGGAAGCCGGCCCGGCGAATGGTGAAAAACACCAGAGCCAGTTGCGCGACACCGCCGGCCATGGCGGCAACCCCGAGCCAGAAGGCCACATCGGCGGGGTTTTCCAGCGTCCAGACGGCAAGGGGGACCAGAACAGCGATGTTGACAAGGTTCAAGAGCACCGGGGCGAAGGCGGCGGCAAAGAATTTGCCCAGCGAATTGAGGATCGCGCCATAGGCCGCCATGAGCGACATGCAGGCGAGATAGGGAAACATGATGCGCGAGAGAAAGACCGTCAGCTCGAATTTTTCGGGATCGGCCACAAAACCGGGGACGAACACCATCATCACCGGCTCCATGAAGATTTCGGCGAGGATGGTGACGATCAGAATAGCGGCGACCAGCCAGCTCATGATGCGGCCGGCCATTTTTTTGGCACCGTCCGTCCCATCGGTTTCCAGCGCGCCGGAAAACATGGGAACGAAGGCGGTATTGAATGCCCCTTCGGCAAACAGGCGCCGGAACAGATTGGGCAGGCGGAACGCGGCCTGGAAGGCATCGGCGGCGGGGCCGATGCCGAGAACGGCGGCGATCAGCGCGTCACGGACAAAGCCGAAAACGCGCGAGAGCAGGGTAAGCCCGCCCACGCTCATGGTGTTGCGAAAGAGGCTCATGGGCGGGGGGCCGGCAATTCGATGGGGCGTGCGGGCACGATCCCAATTGGTGCTGAGTTTACTGGATCCCGGCTCAAGGCCGGGATGACAGCAGAGGTAGTGGGGGAAAATTCTCCAAATTCCCGATCGTCATCCCGGGCAAGGACCCGGGATCCAGTAAACCCCATAGTGGCAAAGGGGGCCGACCGACGACATTGAACTGAAGCCCCCACCGACCAGAATGGAGTGCTCACGCTGAAGCCTTTTCGCGGCGGGCGGGGGCGAAGACCGCTTCGAGGGCTTCGTGGATGCGTTTCTGGCGAACCTTTGAGGTGATCTTTCCGCCCGTCAGATCGGTGACGTAGAAAACGTCGACCGCCTTTTCGCCATAGGTGCCGATATGGGCCGAGCCTATGGTGAGGTTGAGATCGGAGAGCGCGCGGGTCAGGTGATAGAGCAGGCCGGTGCGGTCGAGGCCGGAAATCTCGATGACGGTGAACTTGTCCGAAAGCGCATTGGAGATGAAGATCTCGGTGGGGACCGAAAAGGGCTTGAGACGCCGGTTGTAACGCGAATCGACGCCAAGGTCGGCGGGGAGGTATTTGCGGCCTTCGAGCAAGGCCTTGACCATGTCGGTGATGCGCGAGGCCCTGATCTTTTCGTCTTCATCGGAGGTGAAAGCGCGGCGCAGGCGGAAGGTATCGAGCGCGTAGCCATCCTTGGTGTTGAAGATCTGCGCGCCGATGATCGAGGCATCGGCGGTGGTGCAGGCTCCGGCGATCAGCGAGAGAAGGCGCGGGTGATCGGGGGTGTAGAAGGTCACCTCTGTGATGCCTTCGAACGCCTTGATGGACGTGAAGCCGGCAAAGCTCGAATTTTTGGCTTCCGCCGCATCGATCATGCGCGCATGGGCCAGTTGCAGTTCGGGTTCGGCGCGCAGCCAGTAATTGGGGAACTGGCGCTCGATATAGGCATCGAGCCGGCTGGGGGTCCAATCGGTCAGCCCGACGCGCAAAGCGTCCTGGGCCTCGATGATCCGGTCGCGCTGGGACACCTGGGAATGGCCGCCCGAGAGCAGCGGTTCGGTGGCGTAATAGAGGGCACGCAGGAGCGAGCCCTTCCAGCCCGTCCATGTGCCCGGGCCCACCGCGCGGATGTCGCAGGCGGTGAGAATCATCAGGAGCGCCAGGCGCTGGGGGCTTTGCACGATCTGGGCGAAATTGCGCGCCGTGTCGGGGTCCTGAATGTCGCGGGACTGGGAAATCTCGCTCATGAGCAGATGGTAGCGCACCAGCCAGGCCACGGTATCGGTTTCGGCCGCCGAAAGCCCCAGGCGCGGGCAGAATTTGCGGGCGATGGCTTCGCCGGCCTCGGAATGATCCTCGGGGCGGCCCTTGGCGATATCGTGGAGGAACAGGGCCACATAGAGCAGGCGCACATCGGAGAGATGGGGCAACAGCTCGTGGGTGAGGGGTAGCTCGTTTTTCAGCCCGCCATTGGCGATGTCGGCCATGACGCCGACGGCGCGGATGAGATGCTCGTCCACCGTATAGTGGTGATACATGTTGAACTGCATCAGAGCGACGATCTTGCCGAATTCGGGTACCAGCTTTCCCAGAACGCCGGACTCGTTCATGCGGCGCAGGATGCGCTCGACCGATTTGGGGCTGGTGAGAATTTCGAGGAAATAAGCGTTGACCCGCTCGTCGGCTCGCAATTTCTTGTCGATCAGGCGCATGGAGCGGGTCAAAAGCTTGAGCGCGTCGGGGTGGAACATCACGCCCTCGCGGCCAGCCACCCAGAAGATCTTGACGATATTGACCGGGTCTCTTTCGAACACTTCGTCATCGGCGACGGTGATGCGGCCGTGTTCGAGGACGAAATCGGGTTCGCCCCGGATCTGGCGGCGCGCCTTGCGGAAATTGCCGAACACGCGGCCGAAGGCATCGACCTTTTTGGCGTGGGCGAACTCGAGCGAGGTGCAGAAAATGCGGGTGAGATCGCCCACATCCTTGGCGACGAGGAAATAGCGCTTCATGAAGCGCTCGACCCCGAGCATGCCGGCGCGGTCGTGATAGCCCATGCGTTCGGCCATTTCCTGCTGGATCTCGAAGGTCAGCCGGTCATCGGCGCGACCGACGAGGAAGTGCAGATTGCAGCGCACGGCCCAGAGGAAATCCTCGGCGCGCTGGAAGGCGCGATACTCGGTTTTCGAGAACACGCCTTTCTCGATCAGTTCGGGATAGGTCTGGACGCGGTAGAAATATTTGCCGATCCAATAGAGGGTATTGAGATCGCGCAGCCCGCCCTTGCCGTCCTTGACGTTGGGCTCGACCACGTAGCGGGTGTTGCCCTGGGCGTCGTGGCGGGCGTCGCGCTCGGCCATTTTTGCAGCGATGAATTCGGGGCCGGTCTTTTCCACGATCTCGGTTTCGAAGCGCTCACGCATCTGGGTGAAAAGCATGTCGTCGCCGACGAGAAAGCGGCTTTCGAGCGTTGCGGTCCTGACCGTCATGTCCGAGCGCGCCATGCGGATGGAATCATCGACCGAGCGGACGGCGTGGCCGACCTTCTGGCCCAGATCCCAGAGCATATAGAGCACGTATTCGGTGACGCTTTCGCCCCAGGGGGTTTGCTTGTAGGGCAGGATGAACAAGAGATCGATATCGGAGCCGGGGGCCAGCGTGCCGCGGCCATAACCACCCACCGCGGCGATGGCGAGGGATTCGGCGCCGGAGGGGTTTTCGCGCGGATAAACGTAGCGGGTGGCCCAGAGGTGAGCGGCGGCGATGAGTTCGTCCTGGGCGGCGGCGAGCATCTGGGCGCAGCGGGTGCCGCGTCGGTTGGCGACGAGTTCGGCCTCGGCGGCGATGCGGGCGTCCTTGAGGCCCTGACGCAGGGCCGCGAGCAAAGCGGCGCGGGCGGTCTGGCTGTCGGGCGCGGCATCGCCGATTTCGCGGCGCACGGCAGCGATCAGCGCTTCGGCACTGGGAAGTCCGGCTTTCTTGCGCGCAATCGGTTCAATGGTCGCCGTCGGCATGGGCAGCCTTTTTGAGTTCATAAATCCATTCGAGCGCGGCCAGGGGGGAGAGATCGTCGGGGCGCACGGTCTCTATCATATCGGTAACCGGGTTAGCACGAGGTTGAGGCACGGCTTTGTCAGCAGGAGCCGGCATATGGGCAAAGAGCGGCAAATCCGCAAGGGCCGAGCCCGGATTGGACTGGCCGCGCGCTTCGAGCAGATCGAGCACCTGACGGGCGCGGGTGATGACCGGTGCGGGGAGCCCGGCCAGCTTTGCAACCTGAATGCCGTAGGAGCGATCGGCGGCACCCTGGGTGACTTCGTGGAGGAACACCACGTCGCCCTTGTATTCCTTGACGCTCATTGTGTGGTTGGAGACACGCGACAGCGTCGCCGAAAGGGCCGTGAGCTCGTGATAGTGGGTGGCGAAGATCGCCCGGCAGCCGGTGGTTTCATGCAGGGTTTCAACGCAGGCCCAGGCGATGGACAGACCATCGAAAGTGGCGGTGCCACGGCCGATCTCATCGAGGATGACGAGGGAGTGGCGGGTAGCCCGGTTTAAAATAGCGGCGGTTTCGACCATTTCGACCATGAAGGTCGAGCG
>PBNW01000015.1 GCA_002723255.1 Pelagibacterium sp.
CGGCTGCCGCAGGGACCGGATCGGAATCGGCGGCGGCCTCGGGAGCAGGCGCGGGCTCGTCAGCGACACCTTCTGTGACGGCCCCGACCGGAGCGCCTTCAAGCGCTGCTTCGGCGACAGCGGTCTGGGCAATCGGTTCGGCGGGCGCCGATTCGGCTTTAGCGGTATCAGCGGCGGGCGCCTCAGCGGTGGCCGGGTCGGCAGCGGGCATTGGTTGAGCCGGCGTCGTTTCGGCCGGCACCTTGGGCGTGCGGCGCAGGCGATAGCCCAAAGATTTCAGAATCGAGGCGAAGTCTTCGCCGGCGCAGCCCAGGAGAGAGGTCATCTCGACGGTGACGCGGAAACCATTGGCCTCGGCTGCCCCTTCGGGCGGCGGGGTGTCGACGGGGCGGTTGGCGTCATAGGCGACGAGCGGGCGGATGATGTCGGCCAGGCGCTCGAGGATATCGACGCGCACGATGCGTTCACCGGCGACCTTGAAGCCGGCAACTTCGTAAAGGCGGCGGTCGAAAGTGGGGTCGATGGGAAAGGAGGTGCGGCCAGACAAAATGATATGGGGCAATTCGGAAATGCCCGGCTGACGGACGCCGCCATGCTTGAGACCCCACAGGATCAGCGCCAGTTCGCGCGGCGCGGGCTTGAGGGTCAACGGCAGGTAGATGTGGTGGGCACCGAATTTCACGCCGAGCTTGCGCAGCTTGGCGCGGGTGTCCTGATCGAGCGCCTTGACCTCTTCGTCGATTTCGGGCCGGGCGATGATGCCCAGGTTTTCGGCCAGCCGGAAAGCGATGCCGCGGGCGGCGCCTTCGAGTTCAGCCGGCTCGAGCAGGGTGATGACCTGTTCGAGCTGGGTGTTGATATGATGGCGCAGCCAGAGCGAAAGGCGATCATCGACCTTTTCGAGATCGGGGCCTGAAAGGCTCTCGTCGGCCAAAATGATGATGCGGGGGGCAAAAAGGGTGGCGCCTTCGGCCAGCTCGGCCACCACTTCACCACGCCAGCGGATCACGCCGTCGGTAGCGAGGACGAATTCCTCATTGGGCGCGCCGGCCAGACGGTCCGCGCGTTTGGCGATTTCGGGGGCGACAACCGAGGTGGCCGCGGAGCGCAGGTTTTTCGAATCGGCCTCGCCGTCGATGCGCGAGAGCGTGAATCGGAACCCTTCGATCGTGCCGATGATGTGGCCTTCGATCGCGAGTTCGCCGTTTTCGGTGATTTCTGGTGATACCATCTGCTTGTCTCTAAGATGACGCATCAGCACACTGGTCCGCCGGTCGACGAAACGCTGGATCAGCCTTTCGTGCAGGGCGTCGGACAAAGCGTCCTCGATCGCTCGGGTCGTTTTCTGCCAGTGCGTGGGGTCTTCCAGCCAGTTCCTGCGGTTAGAAATGAAAGTCCAGGTCCGAATCTGGCGGATCCGGTTGGACAGCGTATCGATGTCGCCAACCGTATTGTCGCAGAACCGGACCTGCTCGGCAATCCAGTCAGCGTCTATCCTTCCTGCTAATGCAAGGCCGGAAAAGATTCGGGTGACGATTTCGCCATGGGCGGCGGGGGAAATGTCGCGGAAATCGGGGATCTGGCAACAGGCCCAGGCCAATTCGGTGCGTTCGCGGGAATTGGCCAGTTGGCCTTCCTCGCGGCGCAGGAGAAATTCGAGGGCCCGCTGGTCGGTGGCGACGGGCACGCGGGTAAGGGCCGGGTGTTCGGGCGTGACCTCGAGGCTGGCGTGCAGGGCGGTCAGCGAGGAAAAATCAAGGTCGCGGTTGCGCCACTGGAGCTGTTTGACGGGCGCGAAGTCATGGGCTTCGAGGGCGGCAATGGTTTCCTCGTCAAAGGGATCGGTGCCGCCGGTGACGCCAAAGGTGCCGTCGCGCATATGGCGTCCGGCGCGGCCGGCGATCTGGCCGATTTCGGCGGGGGTCAAGGGGCGGAACTGGCGGCCGTCATATTTGGAATCGGAGGCAAAGGCGACGTGGGTGACGTCGAGATTGAGCCCCATGCCGATGGCGTCGGTGGCCACGAGAAATTCGACATCGCCGTTCTGGAACAGATCGACCTGGGCGTTGCGGGTGAGCGGGGAGAGCGAGCCCATGACGACGGCGGCCCCGCCCCATTCGCGGCGCAGCAATTCGGCAATGGCGTAAACTTCCGAAGCGGAAAAGGCGACGATGGCCGAGCGGCGCGGCAGGCGCGAAATCTTGCGCGACCCGGCCCAGCTCAGCTGGGAAAAGCGGGGGCGGAAGGTGATGTCGGCATGGGGCAAAAGGCGCCGGATGACCGGCTCCATGGTCTGGGCGCCCAACAGCAGGGTTTCGGCGCGGCCGCGGGCGTGCAGCAGGCGGTCGGTAAAGACGTGGCCGCGATCGAAATCGATTGCGGTCTGTATTTCGTCGATGGCGAGGAAATCGGCCATCATGTCGGTGGGCATGGCCTCGACAGTGGCCACCCAATAGCGGGCGGCCTTTGGCACGATGCGCTCTTCGCCGGTGACCAGGGCCACCGCCGATTCGCCGACCCGTTCGACGACCCGGTTATAGACCTCGCGGGCCAGAAGGCGCAGCGGCAGGCCGATAACGCCCGAGCGATAGGCCAGCATGCGCTCGATGGCATAGTGGGTTTTGCCCGTATTGGTGGGGCCGAGCACGGCCTTTACGGCCTGGGATGGTGTTGTGGTCATCGGCTCTGGGAAAGGGCAAGGGTAAAGGCTTTTGCCCCGCAAGGTGGTGTATCAAAGCGGGAAAGGCAATGGCCGGTGGGCGGGCAAACTTAACAATTTGAACGAAAACGGAACAAACGCGAACCGAATCGGGGAGCGGGTCCGAATCCTGATTTGTTCCCTACAGCATGTGGTGGTGGGGTGGAGCGGTGGGCCACTAAAGCAGCGTCGGGCGCCGTCACGCGGGCGAAAAAGGCGTCAAAACCGTTCATCTTGGTTGCCATCTGGTTAACGGGCGGGGAATCGGGGCAAGTGCTGATGAAGCGTTAAGACGATTTTTTTATCCGCGCGATGCGGATAAAGGGGCGATGGCCCGGTTGCCGGGGTAAAAATTCTTTCATTTTGACGAAAAAGATTTTGACCGTCCCGGAATGGGACGTCGGCGATATTGCGGCGGAGTGGACATGAGCGAGAAATTTGTGGTGATTTCGGGCTGTTCGGGCGGAGGCAAGTCCACGCTGCTGGCCGAACTGGACGCGCGGGGCTTTGCGACCGTCGAGGAACCTGGCCGCCGGATCGTGGCCCAGGAGATGGCCGGTGCGGGGCTGGCGCTGCCGTGGATCGACATGGCGGCGTTTGCGCGGCGGGCCATGGCGGTGGCGCTGGAGGACCGGGCGCGGGCCGGGGATCTTGAGGGCTGGGTGTTTTTCGACAGAGGACTGGTCGATGCGGCCGTGGCGCTCGAATCGGTGGATGGGGGCGAACTGGACCGGAGCGTATTGGAGGCGCAACGCTACAATCGAACGGTGTTTCTGACGCCGCCCTGGCGCGAGATCTATGTGACCGATCCCGAACGGCAGCATGGTTTTGAGGAAGCGGTTGCCGAGTATGACCGGCTGGAGCGGGCGTATCCGGCGCTGGGCTATGAGGTTGTCGTACTTCCCAGGATCGGCGTTTCCGAGCGTGTGAACTTTGTGCTGGCGCGGTTGGAAAACCTACCGGACGCATGATTGCAAATAAATGTTTGCAAAATAATCTTTGCGATTATAGCCTGGTGGCGATTGATGCCATCGAGGTTTTCCAATGCGTGAGATTTCCAGAATCGTACCCGATTCCAGAGCGCTCAAGGCGCTGACCCATCCCGAGCGGCTGAAAATGCTGGGCATATTGCGCATGGAGGGGCCGCAGACGGCCACCACGCTGGCCGAGCGGCTTGGGCTCAATTCGGGGGCGACCAGCTATCATTTGCGGCAATTGGCCGAGCACGGGTTCATCGCGGCCGATGAGGCGCGCGGCAATCGGCGCGACCGCTGGTGGACGGCGCAGCATGAGGCGACGGTGCTCGAGCTGGCCGAGGCCGAGCCGGGCGAGGCGTTCGACGCCAGCATGGCGATGATGCAATCGGTGGTCAGCCACCATGCAGCGGCGATGCAGCGGGCCCATGAGGGGTTTGCCGATCTGCCCCACGACTGGAAGAAGGCACAGACCTTTTCCGATTACACAATTGCCATGTCGCCCGAGGCGGCCAGGGCGCTGATGGATGAGATCCAAGCGCTGTTGGCGCGGCACAAGGCCCAGGCTCCGGCGCCGGGCGAAGACTTGCCCGAGGGCTGGCGAGCGTTCACCGTTCATCTGCACGGCTTTCCCTATCGCCCTTTCGGCAAGGGAGAGGACAAATGAGCGGGCGTCGCGATTTTTTTGCGCTTGTGGTGGCGCAGACCTTTTCGATTTCGGGCACACGGCTGTCTGTGATCGCCATTCCCTGGCTGGTGCTGACGGTAACGGGCGATCCTTTGCTGACCGGGCTCGTGGTGTTTGCCGAAATGGCGCCCTATGTGCTGGCCAAGGCGCTGGGCGGTCCCTTGATCGACAGGGTCGGACCGCGGCGGGTTTCGGTTCTTGGGGATTTTTTCGGGCTGTTTGCCGTCGGCGCGATACCGCTTCTGGCGGCGCTCGAGCTGCTCAGCGTGCCCTTGCTGTTTCCGCTCGTTGCGCTGGTGGGGCTGTTGCAGGGCCCGGCCGATGCGGCAAAGCATGCGCTGGTGCCGCTCGTGGCGCGCCGGGGCAAGTTGCCGCTCGAGCGGGTGACGGGCGTTGTGGGCACCATCGAGCGGCTGGCCTCGACGGTTGGGGCCGGTGCGGCGGGGGCGCTGGTGGCCCTGGTGGGGCCGGCCATGGCGCTCAGTTTCAATGCCGTGACCCTGGGTTTTGCGGCGGCGATCCTGCTGGTCGGGGTGCGGCCGGGAGCGCGGGAAAAAGCCGAGGCGGACGCGCCAGAGGCAAAGACCAGCTATGGCAGCGAGCTCAGGGAAGGGTTTGCCTTCTTGCGCGGCGATGCCGTGCTGGTGGGGATCGCTGTGATGGTGGCGGTGACCAATCTGCTCGATCAGGCCTATGCCGCGGTTCTGGTGCCGGTCTGGGCTCAGGAGGGCGGGCGCGGCGCCGAAACGCTGGGGCTGATCTTTGCGGTGATGTCGGGATTTTCGGTGCTGGGGGCCATGGTGGCCACCGCGCTGGGCGAGAAGATGCCGAGGCTGCCGGTTTATGTCGGCGCTTTCATGATCATTTCGCTGCCGCGCTTTGCGGTGTTCGCGTTCGATGCGCCGCTGGCGGGCATTCTTGCGACGCTGGCTGTGGGCGGGTTCGCCTCGGGGTTCTTGAATCCCATCCTTTCGGCGGTGATCCTGGAGCGGATACCGGAAAAACTGGTGGGGCGCGTCTCATCGCTGGTCACGGCTTCGGCCTGGGCGCTCATGCCGTTCGGGGGGATTTTCGGTGGCGCGCTGATCGCCGGGTTCGGGCTTTCGGCGGCGTTCCTTGTGGCGGGGGTTTGCTATCTGGCAATGACGTTGATGCCGCTGGTGTTCAAGCGGTTTCGGGGGTTTTCCAAACGGCCGCTGGAGGCGGGCCGAGCGCATGCAATTTAGATGCGCGGCGGGCGGTTGTTGGCGGATTGCCAGCGGGGCGTTGTGCGGGCGCTGCAGAACGCCAATATGGTTATCAGCCACGCGATATTGAGCGGCATGGGCAAGAACAGGAGATTCAGGCCCGTTGGCAGAACCCCCAAAGGCACGAGAAAGGCTGTGAAGGGCGTCAGCACGGGAAGAAACCCGATCAATGGGTGCCATCCCGCATCGCGTGCCCGGCGCACAGAGATTCCAACAATAGAGAGAAGGAAGATCGCAAAAGCCGCAACTGCGGCATAGAAGAACATTATTAGTTCTCCTGCACAGCCCGGCCTGGAACACTCGCCGGTCGGAAAAAAAAGCACAAGGGTCACGATGAACAGAGCCAAGGTCACGCCTCCCCTGATCGCCAGCTTGATCGAGTAGGATCGCCCGCTCAGCGGTTTGGTGAACATCCCCATGCCCCCGGGTTCAATTGCGGAGGCATTTGGTGCGGCGAATGGGGGGCAGGCAAGCCCAACCGGTGGGCTTGGTAAACGCCCCCGGCTCAGTTGAGCCCGACCAGAACCATTGAAATGTCGCCAAAGCTCGAGCCCATCAGGACACGGTAGGGGATGAAAAAGCCCGAATCGCGCAGGGGCATGTACCAGACCAGCATGCGGTTGGAATCGCGCAGATAGGCGGTGATTTCGGATGTTTCGAAATGGCCCGAGATGGGCACGTAGCGCATGGCGCACAGGACCACGGGGCCCTGATAGGCGGTGCGGGTCGAGGTGGCGGTGGTGGTTTCGACATAGCTTAGGGGCATGTCGAAGCGCTCGATGCCGGTATAGATGCGCAGGGTGCGGTTGCACAGCGTTCCGTCGAGGGTTTCGCCGCGCAGGATGAAAGCGGCAAGCGGGTCGTTGACCCCGGAACGGTGAGAGGCGTCGACCGGGACGCGGTCGGGATTGTCGCTGAGGGGCGGGGTGACGTCGCCGACCGAGGCGTTGCCGCCGGAATAGGCGGTCTGGAGCGCGAAGCGTTCGTTGGCGGTGCGGGTTTCGAGGAAAAAGCGGTTCGACTGCAGGCCGGTGGCGGTGATTGCGCCGCCCGAATTGACCGCGCCCGAGCCCTGCGCGACGACCTGGGCAAGCCCGGCGACGTCGGCCACGACATCGAGCTGGTAGTCCGAGCCTTCAAGCCCGAGCCTGATGTCGATATTGGAAACGTTGATGCCGCCGATGGACACCACGTAGGAGGCGATGGAGCCCTGCTGCTGCGCGGTGGCAGGCGCTGCAAGGCCGAAAGCAAGGAGGGTGCCGAGGGCGAGAGAAGAAAGGGAAAGGCGTTTCACGCGTGTCTCGTTCATGTTCAAGCGGCCACAACTCGGATTCGCGCCCCACGAATCAGATGAGAGGTTACGTTGCCCGTTGGGATTCGGCCTGTCCAGCACCCTGAAGGATTTCGGCTTTTCGCTTGCGCGGCCCTTCGGGTCTGCGAATCGCGAAAATCCTCCAGGTTATTTCTGTCGTGCTTCCGAACCCAATATGTGGTGCCCACTTATTCTGGAAGCACTCATGCGACATAAAAGCCGGCCCAATGCGCGCTAGCGCTTGACGGATGGGGGGGCTTTCTCTATATCCCCGGCCAAAGTTTCTTCCACTTGGAGCACCGCCAAGAAGGAGCGTTGTGCGCTTTTTCGGCTCGGCGGTGCGAACAGTTAAACAACCAAAACCCAATCGGTTGACCGGGAATTTCCCGGTCCCGATGTGATTGACAGGAAATAAGACAATGGCACGGCGCTGTGAACTCACCGGCAAGGGCGTGTTGACCGGCAACAATGTGAGCCATGCGCTCAACCGGACCCGCCGCCGCTTTCTGCCCAATCTTTGCGATGTGACGCTGATTTCGGAATCGCTTGAGCGTTCGGTCAAGCTGCGCATTTCCGCTTCCGCGCTGCGCACCGTCGAGCACCGCGGCGGTCTCGATGCGTTCCTTTTGAAGGCCAAGGACGAAGAGCTTTCGGTTCGCGCCCTGGGCATCAAGAAGGAAGTTCGCGCCGCCATCGCCAGCTAAGGCGAGACGACGCGCAAAAATTTTCGCGCCGCGTGAGGGTGACCTGACGCGGCGTTTTCTTGTTTCTTTCTGGTCGCGCTCTCGAACCGGAAAAGGTGGCTGCCACTTTTCCTGAGAACGCTCCGGGTCGCACCGGTCATCTGCCGGACCGCGGCCGCTTCATCGAAGCCATGAGGCTTTGTGGATCAATCCGGCGGTCATCTTGCCGCTCTTGGAAAAAAGGACAACGACGCTATGGGCGTGCGTTTTTTCTGGGCCGTTCTGGCCATGGCGGTGGTGGTCACCGCATCGAACTATCTCGTTCAGTTTCCCGTTGAAGCCTCGCTCGGCGCGATCAATCTCGCCGATATTTTGACCTGGGGCGCGTTCACCTATCCGGTCGCCTTTATGGTCAACGATCTGACCAACCGCCATTTCGGCCCTGCGGCGGCGCGGGTGGTGGTGCTTGTGGGCTTTGCCATTGCGGTCGTCTGGAGCATATTTCTGGCCTCGCCGCGCATTGCGATCGCTTCGGGCTCGGCCTTTCTTATCGCCCAGTTTCTCGACGTTTCGATTTTCGACCGGCTGCGGGCGGGCAAATGGTGGCACGCGCCGCTGGTCTCGTCGGTTTTGGGTGCGGTGATCGATACGGTGCTGTTTTTCGGCATCGCCTTTGCGGCGGCGTTTGCGTTTCTCGATACCGGGCTGGGGTTGGACGACGGCTCGCTCCCCTTCGCGACCCCTTTCCTTTCGGTGGGGCCGGACGTGCCGCTCTGGGTGTCGCTGGCGGTGGGCGACTTCCTCGTCAAGATCGCCGTCACGCTGGTGCTGCTGGTGCCTTACAAGGCGCTGCGGCGGGCGATACCCGACCGGGTCGTGTCGGTGGCATAATGGAAAAAGGGCGCCCGATGGGGCGCCCTTTTTTATGGTGATTGCGGCGGGTGCTATTTGCTCTTGAGGTAGGCCACGAGAATATCGAGGGCGGCCTGAAGGTCGGATTTTTCGATCATTTCGGCGATTGTGTGGATGTAGCGGGTGCCCACAACGATGCCGATGGCGCGGGCGCCGGCGGCGGCCTGCTGGGCGGCGGCGGCGTCCTGACCGCCCGAGGCGAGGATGGAGCGCTGGACGGGGATATCCTGTTTTTTGGCCAGCGCCTCGATTTCCTCGACCAGATCGAAATCGGCGATGAACGAGCCGTCCTTGATGGTCAGGCCCACGCCCTTGCCCTGGGCGGTGACCATTTCGTTTTCGGGCACGCCCGGCGTGTCGCAGGCGAGTGTCGTATCGATGCCCAGTCCGATATCGGGCAAGACGGCAAAGGCGGCGGTGCGGGCGCCGCGCAGGCCCACTTCTTCCTGGGTGGTGAAGGCGACATGAATTTCGCAATCGTGGGCGACCCCGCTCTCGGCCAGGGCGCGGATGGCCTCGATGCCCAGCCAACATGCGACGCGGTTGTCGAGAGCCTTGGAGACGATCTTGTCGCCCATTTCGACGAGCGGTTCGTCCATGACGATGAAATCGCCGACCTGGACTTTCTCGCGGGTCTGGGCGCCCAACCCGATATCGACGAAGAACTCCTTGATGGCGGGGATCTTCTTGCGATCTTCGGGCGATGAGATGTGCAGCGGGCGCCCGCCGGCGTTCATGACGCCTGGGTAATCGCCATCGGGGGTAACGACTTTGACGCGGCGTGCGAACAGGGTGCGCGGATCGAAGCCGCCGACATTGTCGATGTGGATCCAGCCTTTTTCAGACACATGGGTGACCAGAAACCCGATCTCGTCCATGTGGCAGAGCAGCATGATCTTGAGGGGATTTTTCACCTTGGTGCGCGAGCGGCGCATGGCGATCAGCGAACCCATGGAATCGGTGCGGACTTCATCGAACAGACCGTCGATTTCGGTCTCGATCAGCTTTCGCACGCGGTGTTCGCGGCCGGGAACGCCGGGGGTTTCGCAAAGCGCGCGGAGGAGGTCGATGTTCATGGCGGAGGGCTCCTAGTCGGGAAAGGAAAATTCAAGCAGCAGGGTGCGCTGGAAGGAATTGAAATTGTCGTCGGAGACGATGGTGACGCGGGTTTGGCCGTCGGGCAAGGTGCGCACGCCCAGGGCCTCGAAATTGTCGACGGCGCTGCCCGAGCCTGAGAGGATGATTTCGCCATCCAGTGTGGCATCCGGGCGGACCTCGTTAGCGGGGATCCGCCGGATCTGCATGGAAAAGGCGAGGAACGCCAGCCCGCGTTCGAGAACCAGCAGGTCGCCATTGGGCAGGAAGGCGCAATCGGTGGGATTGAGGCCGGGCGCCATGGCAAGGCCGAGATCGCCGCGGTCGCGATTGCCCAGCAATGTTGCTGCCCATTGGCCGGCGGTTCGGGCGTGGGCCTCGGCGATGATCAGGGTCGATCCGGCAATCGGGGACGCGGGCGGGGCGATGCACACCGATTCAATCGATTCATTGGTGCGCAGATCGGTCAGCCATTGGGGGATGGCGATTTCACGCGCCGCACCAAAGGGGCGACCATCGAGGAGGTCGAATTCGGCGATGCGGGCCAGGTTTTCAAACCCCACCCGCACGGCGTCGGGCCCGCCGTTGCGGACAACCACTTCGATGGCTTCGGAATCGGAGGAAAACTTGTTGGGGAGCGGATTGCCCGATGAATTGCGCACGACATCGATCTCGACCCCGGAGAGGCCGGCGGAAGCGCCATCGGCAAGATCGAGGGACCCGGAGAGGAAACGGCCCTGATCGGTGACCATGACGAAGCGGGCCGCATCGCGGAAGGCGAGACCGGAAATGCCGCCGAAATCGGGGTGGGCGCCGGTCAATTCCAGCCCGCCCGCAAAAATCAGGCTACCGCCCTGCTCACCGATCGCGGCGTTGCGGAAGCTGGTGATCGGCCGGGCGGAAACCGCGATCGCCTCGGCGCTCGGGGACTGTGCGGAGGCCGGTTCTGCCGCCAGAACGAGCGTTATGGCAACCACGGAGGCGCTGGCAAAACGTCTCAGCGCCGCCTCCGGGCTTGAACGGGCAGTTCTTCATCGAACAGGGCGGCAAGATTGTCGGTCATGGCGCCGGCCAATTCGTCGGCGTCGAGAATGGTGACGGCGCGGCGGTAATAGCGGGTCACGTCATGGCCGATGCCGATGGCGACGAGCTGGACCGGGGAGCGGGTTTCGATCTCCTCGATCACGGCGCGCAGATGGGCTTCGAGGTAATTGCCCGGATTGACGCTTTGCGTGGAATCATCGACCGGCGCGCCATCGGAAATCACCATCAGGATGCGGCGGTTTTCCGGGCGGTTGACGATACGCTTGTGGGCCCATTGCAGGGCCTCGCCGTCGATGTTTTCTTTCAGCAACCCCTCACGCATCATCAGGCCGAGATTGCGCTTGGCGTGGCGCCAGGGCTCGTCGGCGCCTTTATAGATGATGTGGCGGATGTCGTTGACGCGGCCGGGATTGGGGGGGCGTCCGGCGTCGAGCCAGGCCTCACGCGATTTGCCGCCCTTCCAGGCGCGGGTGGTGAAGCCGAGGATTTCCACCTTGACGCCGCAGCGCTCGAGGGTGCGCGCGAGAATATCGCCGCAGATCGCCGCGATGGTGATGGGGCGGCCACGCATGGAGCCGGAATTGTCGATCAGGAGCGTGACGTAGGTGTCGCGGAACTCGGTGTCGCGTTCGGCCTTGAACGAGAGGGCCTGGAGCGGATCGGTGACGACACGGGTGAGGCGCGCGGTGTCGAGCACACCTTCCTCGAGGTCGAAATCCCAGCCGCGGTTCTGCTGAGCCATCAAACGGCGCTGGAGCTTGTTGGCCAGCCGGGCGACGGCGCCGGCCAGATGTTCGAGCTGCCTGTCGAGCAATTGGCGGAGCTGGTCGAGCTCTTCGGGCGGGCACAGATCGGCGGCCGATATGATCTCGTCGAACTTGTCGGTGAAGATCTTGTAGGTGGGCTGATTGGACAGGCGCTGGTCGCCTTCGCCCTGCGGGGGCGGGGCGGGAGCGTCTTCGCCGGCTTCGGCCTGGGCGTCCTCATCGGTGTCGGCGCTGTCGGCCTCCATGCCTTCGACGTCGCCGGATTCCTCGTGTTCGCCCGGTGCCTCGTCGGTGCCGTCCATGTCCTGGTTGTCGGCGTCGCCGTCCTGCTCTTCCTCTTCGCCGTTCATGGCCTGGTTGTTCTGGGCGTCCTGATCGGAGCCTTCGGAATCGTCGGAATCGAACTGATCGGGATCGGCTTCGGCCAGAAGGTCGAGGTCGCGCAGGATGGAGCGGGTTTTGCGTGAAAACTCGGCCTGGTTGTCGAGATGGCTTGCCAGTTCATCAAGCGAAGTGCCAATGCGGCCTTCGAGCTTTTCGCGCCAGAGATCGACAATGGGGGTGCCCGAGGGCGGGATGGGGATGCCGGCGACCTTTTCGCGCATCATCAGTCCGAGCGCTTCGGCCAAAGGCGCGTCTTTGAGGTCGGTGACATTGGCGTAATTGGCGCGGAACAGCCGGTCCTCGATCATTTCGGCGATATTGCCGCTCATGCCCGCCATGCGCGAGCAGCCAAGCGATTCCACGCGCGCCTGTTCGAGCGCGTCAAAGGCGGCCTTGGCATCGGGGTCCTTGGGGGCAAGGCGGCGATGGGTGTCGGCGTCGTGGCTGGCCATGCGCATGGCCATGGCATCGCCCTGGCCGCGGGCGATGGCGATGTCGCGGGAGGTCGGCAGGCGGGGCAGGGCGGCAAGGCGGGCCTTGTCGGCCGTCAGGATGGGCCGGTCTGCGGTAAAGCTCACCTCGAGATCGTGCTTGCCCGCGACGGTGCGCAGGGCGGCGCCGACCGCTGCCTTGAACGGGCCGGTGGGATCGGGCTTGTTGGCTTTGATGCGCGGGGGCTGGGCCATGTTGCTCTTCGTCTGATGTCACGCCGGGGAGGAAGGCCCCCTCACCCGGCCGTTTGGGCCGACCTTTCCCCTTTTGGGGAAAGGCAAGCCGGGGCCTTTGCGGCTCTACGCCGAGATTGCCAGATTGGCGGCCGATTCAGGCAACTCGGCGCCAACCACGCGCTGGTAGAATTCGGCGACCACCGGGCGTTCGAGTTCGTCGCACTTGTTCAAAAAGGTCAGCCGGAAGGCAAAGCCGATGTCGCCGAAGATTTCGGCGTTTTCGGCCCAGGTGATGACGGCGCGCGGGCTCATGACGGTCGAAAGATCGCCATTGATGAAGGCCGAGCGGGTCAGATCGGCGACGCGGACCATGTTGGAGACCAGTTTGCGGCCCTCATCGTCCTTGTCGTAGCTCTTGGCCTTGGCCAGAACGATGCCGACTTCCTTTTCATGGGCGAGATAGTTCAGCGTCACCACGATCGACCAGCGGTCCATCTGGCCCTGGTTGATCTGCTGGGTGCCGTGATAGAGGCCCGAGGTGTCGCCAAGCCCGATGGTGTTGGTCGTGGAAAACAGCCGGAAGGCGGGGTGCGGGCGGATGACGCGGTTCTGATCGAGCAGGGTGAGACGGCCGGCCACTTCGAGCACGCGCTGGATCACGAACATCACGTCGGGACGCCCGGCGTCGTATTCGTCGAACACCAGGGCGATGTTGTTCTGGACGGCCCAGGGCAGGATGCCATCGCGGAATTCGGTGACCTGCTTGCCGTCGCGCAGGACGATGGCGTCCTTGCCGACAAGGTCGATACGGGAGACGTGACTGTCGAGATTGACGCGGACCAGCGGCCAGTTGAGGCGCGCGGCGACCTGTTCGATATGGGTGGATTTGCCCGTGCCGTGATAGCCCTGCACCATGACGCGGCGGTTGAAGGCGAAACCGGCGAGAATGGCAAGGGTGGTGTTGCGATCGAACAGATAGTCCGGATCGATCTCGGGCACGTGGTCGGTGTGTTCTTTATAGCCTTTGACAACCATGTCGCTGTCGATCCCGAACAGATCGCGCACTGAATACTCGATGTCGGGCAGGTTGGAAAACTCAGTCATAATTTGCCTCGTCTCGGGCGCACCGGAACCATGTTTTTCCGATGCTAAGGCGCGTTCGGTTCGCGTCTTTTAAGGAAAAATTCGGAGCGCTTATAGCAACACAACTGCCATAAACCTAGAGCGCGGGATGCCGCAAGCGTTCCGACCCTGTTTCACTCGGCTTTTCGCATTGCAGAAAAGGCAAGTGGGTGGTCAGACAAAGCCGCGCTGCTTGAGATGGTTATAGGCCGAAATGATGTTGCGCAGCCGGTCTTCGGAGCCCTTGTCGCCGCCATTGGCGTCGGGGTGGTGGAGTTTGACCAGGGCCTTGTAGGCCGATTTGATATCGCCCGAGGGCTTGCGCCCTTCAAGGCCGAGCACTTCAAAAGCGGCACGGTCCTGGCCGGTGAGCGTGATGGCGCGCTCGGCGGCCTCACCCTTGGCGCCGGCGTCCTGACGGGCGCGCGAACGCAGGCGGGCGAACACGCCATTGACGTCGCGGAACTGGCTGCCGGTATAGTCGCGCGCCTTGTATTTTTTCGGCTGCGGGTCCGATTTGCCGAAGCGGTTGGACCCGTAGGCCCAGGTTTCGCGGCTGCCGGGCGCGTTCATCTTGGTGGCGTGATCGGCGATTTCCTCGTCATCCATGCCGGTGAAATAATTGTAGGCCTTGTTGTAATGGCGCACATGCTCGAGGCAGAAATTGTGGAACTGGCCCTCCGAGCGCGCGCCTTTTGGCGCCTTGTGCATGCCGGGCTTGTCACACCCTTCCCAATCGCACCCCGGATGCGTCGCCACCTGCTCTTCAACCTGGGAGCGGCGCGGCTTGATGCGGACGGAGTCAAAGATGTTGGATTTGGAATTCGACATGAGAGCGGACGGGAACCTTTGTTGCGGGGCCAGCATATTTTTTTCGTGAGATCGAACCGGAAAAGTGTGCAACTTTTCCCGATCGCACTCTAGCGAAACGAAAGCCCATAATCATATACCGTTTGAAACCGGCTGGCCCGGTTCAATTTGTTCTATTTTCCATAACAGGCGTGTTGACACATGAGCGTTCGCGATGAAATCGAAGCCAAACTCACCGAAACCTTCGCGCCGGTGTCGATCGAAGTGATCGACGATTCAGAGCGTCATCATGGTCACGCAGGATGGCGGGAAGGGGGCAATACCCATTTCCGCATCACCATCGCCAGCGAAAAACTCGATGGCCTCAATCGCGTCGACCAGCACCGCGCCATCAACGCGGCGCTTGCCGATCAGTTCGACGCCGGGCTGCACGCGCTGGCCATCAAGGTCATTCCTTCGCGCTGACCGCCGCTTCGACCGGCGATACCCGGAGCTGGGTCACCCTGTTGTGCTGGCGGCGCAGGACCTTGAAGCGCAGGTTGTGGAAGGTGAATTGCTGGCCCGGATCGGGGATCAGCTTGGCTTCGTGGATCACAAGACCGGCAACGGTGGTGGCTTCCTCGTCGGGCAGGTTCCAGTCCAGCGCCCGGTTGAGGTCGCGGATCGGCAACTGGCCGTCGATGATATAGGAGCCGTCGGCCTGCTTGCGCACGCCATCGATCACCGCGTCGTGCTCGTCGGCGATTTCCCCGACGATTTCCTCGAGGATGTCTTCAAGGGTGATCAGGCCCTGCACCTCGCCATATTCATCGACAACCAGCGCGAAATGGAGCTTGCGCTTCAAGAACGCGTTGAGCTGGGCCTGGGCGGAGGTCGTGTCGGGCACGAACCAGGGTTTGAAGGCGATCCTGGCCGGATTGACCTTTGTGAAATCCCCGTCGGCCTTCTGGATGGCGCGCAGCAGATCCTTGGCGTGGACGATGCCCACGATATTGTCCTGCTTTTCCTTGTAGAGCGGTACGCGGGTAAAGGGGCTGTCGAGGATGGCGCCGATCAATTCGTCGGCGGGCATGTCGGCATCGAGCGCCAGCATGCGGGTCCTGTGCACCATGACGTCGGAGACTTCGAGTTCGCGCAGATCGAGGATGCCGCCCAGCATGTCGCGGTCGCCCTTGACCACTTCGCCCTCGTGGTGAAGGAAATCCACTGTACCGCGCAATTCATCATGGCCCGAGATTTCGCTGGCCTTGTCGGGGTCGAGACCGAACAGGCGCAGGATCAGGTTGACCAGAGACTGCACGGCCAGCGTTACCGGTGAAAACACCAGCACGATGACCCTGATGACCGGGGCGACAACGAGCGCAAAACTGTCGGGCCGGATCAGGGCAAGCGTCTTGGGCAGCACCTCGGAAAACACAACGACCGCCGCCGTCATGGCGAGCGTCGCATAGGCGATGCCGGCCTCGCCGAAAATCTGGATCAGCACCGAGGCGGCAAGGGTCGAGGCCAAAATGTTGACGACGTTGTTGCCCAAAAGGATGGCGCCGATCAGGCGCTCCTTTTCCGCCGTCAGTTTTTCGACCAGCGAGGCGCGCGTGTTGCCCGACTTGGCCAATTGGTACATGCGGGCCCGCGATGAGGCGGTCAGCGCGGTTTCCGAGCCGGAAAAGAAAAAGCTCATGGCCAGCAGCGCGATAATGGCGAGCAGGGACAGCCACAACGACATCAGCGAATATCCTCAAGGAATGTTGCGACCGCTTCGGGGTCGATGTTTTTCTCGATGAAGGCCTTGCCGATGCCGCGCGTTAAAATGAACGTCAATTGCCCGCGCGAGACTTTCTTGTCCTGTGCGATGGCGTCCATGAGCATTTGCGTTGGCGGCAGGTCTCCGGAGATATCGGCCAATGTAGTGGGCAGGCCGGCATTTTTCAAATGGGCTTGGACCCGACCGGCATCCTGGGACGGTGCAAGACCCAGTTTGGCCGAAAACCGATATGCCAGCACCATGCCGATGGCGACGCCTTCGCCATGGAGCAGGCGGTCGGAATAGCCGGTGGCTTTTTCGAGCGCGTGGCCGAAGGTGTGGCCGAGATTGAGGAGCGCCCGGTCGCCGGTTTCCTTTTCGTCGGCGGCCACGACGCGGGCCTTGGCGGCGCAGGCCCGCGCGATGGCCTCACCCCGGGCCGGGCCGCCCGCTTCGATGTCGCGATAATTGGCTTCCAGCCAGAAAAACAGTTCCTCGTCGTCGATCAGGCCGTATTTGGCCAGTTCGGCATAGCCGGCGGCGAACTGGCGGGGGGGAAGGGGTTGAAGTGCGCTCAGATCGGCAAGCACCAGGCGGGGCTGATGGAAGGCGCCGACAAGGTTCTTGCCATGGGCTGAATTGATGCCGGTCTTGCCGCCGACCGAGGAATCCACCTGCGCCAGGAGCGAGGTGGGGATCTGGACGAAATCCATGCCGCGCCGGACGATGGAAGCGGCAAAGCCGGCCAGATCGCCGATCACCCCGCCGCCCAGGGCAATGAGAATGTCGTTGCGTTCGAGCCGGGCAGCCAGGATAGCTTCGACCACGCTCTGAAGGTTGGCCCATGATTTGGTGGCTTCGCCGGCCGATACGACGATTTCGGTGTGCCCGAGGCCGGCCGCGTCAAGGGATGCGGTGAGGCGGGGGAGCTGGGCCTTTGCCACATTCTCGTCGGTGACGATGCCGTAGCGGGCGCCGGGGAACATCGCGGCCAGTCTTGAGCCGGCGCTTTGTATGGCATCGGGGGCGATGACGATGTCATAGGCCCGATCGCCCAGCGGTACATGGACGGTGTGAAGGGGTGTATGCTCGCTCATTGGTCTTTCGGGATGTCGAAATGGCGCGAAATGGCGGAGAGAATATCGTTGACGACCACATCATGGGGCACGTCGCGCGAAGCGACGGTGATGTCGGCCAGCGCATAGACGGGATAGCGGGTGTCGATCAGTCCCTGCAGCGTGCCGCGCGGGTCGGGGGTCTGGAGCAGGGGGCGGCCGGGCCGTTTGGAGACGCGGGCGAACAACAGGTCGAAATCGGCCTTGATCCAGATCGAGACAGCATGGGTCTTTATCGCCTCGCGGGTTTCGGGATTGATGAAGGCACCGCCGCCGGTGGCGATGATGCCCTGGTGCTCGCGCAACAGCCGCGCGATGACCCGGGCCTCACCGGCGCGGAATTCGGGCTCGCCATGGGCGGCAAAGATGTCGGGGACCGACATGCCGGCGGCGGTTTCGATCTCGGCGTCGGAATCGGTGAAGGGCAGGCCCAGGCGATGGGCCAGGCGACGGCCGACGGTGGTCTTGCCGGCGCCCATCATGCCCA
This sequence comes from Pelagibacterium sp., assembly GCA_002723255.1. Classification (GTDB taxonomy): domain Bacteria; phylum Pseudomonadota; class Alphaproteobacteria; order Rhizobiales; family Devosiaceae; genus Pelagibacterium; species Pelagibacterium nitratireducens. The sequence continues at coordinate 17,751 of PBNW01000015.1, forward strand.
CGATCACGATCGGCCGTCCGGCCAGGGCGTCGAGCACCCGGCTTTCGGCCTTCGGCCTGGCAATGCCTGTCGCGTTGTGCCCCATCGTGGTGCCCTTATTGGTTGATGTGGTTCAACCGTGTGGCGGGCGGGCTGTCAAGGCGCTCGCTTGCCCGTCACGCGCAAATCTGGGAAAATCACTTTCCGACACCGAGGATGCCATGCCCACATTGTTTCGTTTGCTGGTCGCCATCGCCTTTATCGTGGGGCTTGCCTATGCGGGCATGTTCGCGCTGGCGGTGCTGGTCGAGCCCAATGAGCGCGACGTGACGGTGCGCGTGCCCACGCGCGATCTTCTGGCGGATGCGCCGTGATCAGGGACGGCCATCTGATCGAGGCATTTCTGGAAATGATGAGCGCCGAGCGGGGCGCTGCGGCCAATACGATCGAAGCCTATCGGCGGGACCTTCTCGATTATGCGGGGTTTCTTGCCGGCCCTGGCAAGGCGATTTCCGATGCGGGGCGCGCCGATGTCGCAAATTATCTGGCCCATCTGTCGGCGCAGGGGCTGGCGGCAAGCTCGGCGGCGCGCCGGTTGAGCGCGGTGCGTCAATTGCACAGGTTTCTGGTTTCCGAAGGCAGCAAGGGGGACGATCCCACGCGCATCGTTTCGGCGCCCAAGCCGGGGCGGGGCCTGCCCAAGGTGCTCTCGGTCGAGGAGGTCGACAGGCTTTTGAAATGCGCCGAAGACGAAGCGGCGGGGGGAGACGAAAGCGAGGTGCGGCTCTATGTGCTGCTCGAATTGCTCTATGCCACGGGGCTGCGGGTGTCCGAACTGGTGGCGCTCGAGCGCAAGGCGGTGCGGCGCGAGGCCGAGCATCTGACCATTGCCGGCAAGGGCGGCAAGGAGCGGCTGGTGCCGCTCAACGACCGGGCCAAGGACGCTTTGGTCGGCTGGCTCGAGGGCACGGACAAGGACAAGTTCGTTTTTCCCGCCAAGGGGGCCGAGGGGCATCTGGCCCGGCAGGTGTTTGCGCGCGATCTCAAAAGGCTGGCCGCACGGGCGGGCCTGCCGGTTGCCAAGGTTTCACCGCATGTGCTGCGCCATGCCTTTGCATCCCATCTGCTGCAAAACGGGGCGGATCTGCGGGTCGTTCAGATGCTTTTGGGCCATGCGGACATTTCAACGACCCAGATTTATACCCATGTTCTGGACGCTCATTTGCGCAAACTGCTCGAAGATCACCATCCGCTGTCGGGCGATGCTTGACACGGGAGGGTCTAATCGACACTTTCCCGCCACTTTGAAACTCTAGAGCCCGCTCGCCAGCATCTGGTGCTGGCCGCCCAAAAATGAGAAGGTTGCCCGAAACGGGCGGATTTCATGCAGTCATATCTCGATTTCGAAAAACCCGTCGCTGAACTCGAAGGCAAGATTGCCGAGCTCAAGAACCTCGCCCAGACCGATGAAGCGGTCTCGATCGGTGACGAGGTTTCGCGCCTGCAGCAGCGCGCCGAAGATGCGCTGCGCGACGTCTATAAAAAGCTCACCCCCTGGCAGAAGACGCTTGTGGCGCGCCATCCGCAGCGCCCGCACTTTTCCAATTACCTCAAGGCGCTGGTGACCGAATGGACCCCTTTGGCGGGGGACCGCAAATATGCCGAAGATCCTGCCATCCAGGCCGGGTTCGGGCGGATCGATGGAGTGCCGGTGGCCATTTTGGGCCAGGAAAAGGGCAATGACACCGAAAGCCGGCTCAAGCACAATTTCGGCATGGCGCGGCCCGAGGGCTATCGCAAGGCGGTGCGGATCATGGAAATGGCCGACCGGTTCGGCCTGCCGGTGATTTCGTTCGTCGATACGGCGGGCGCCTATCCCGGCATCGGCGCCGAAGAGCGCGGCCAGGCCGAAGCCATTGCGCGATCTACGGAAAAATGCCTCGAAATCGGGGTTCCCAACCTTTCCATAGTGATCGGTGAAGGCGGATCGGGCGGGGCGATCGCCATTGCGGCGACCAACAAGGTGCTCATGCTCGAGCATTCGGTCTATTCGGTGATTTCTCCCGAAGCGGGGGCTTCGATCCTGTTTCGCGATGCGGGCAAGGCCCAGGACATGGCGGCAGCGCAAAAGATCACCGCGCAGGATTTGCTGGCGCTCAAAGTGATCGACGGCATCATCGAGGAGCCCATGGGCGGCGCGCACCGCAACCCTGAAAAGATCTTCGCCGACGTCAAGGACGAGATCGTCAAGTTCCTCGGCGAGTATGACGACGAGCTCGGCCCGCTCGAAATCCGCGAGCAGCGGCGCGAGAAATTCCTGGCGATCGGGACGGCGCTCACCTGAATTTGACCGCGCCGTCTTGCAATTTGCATAAAATTTAGGTCGATTACCCGACAACCTTACCGAGCGTTAACCCTGTGGTGGCATAGAGGGGGCGGGGGCAAGGCGTACAGGAATTGCAGGGTCAGGGCATAGATGCTCCGTAAAATCGTCCTTTTGGCCATCTCGCTCGTTGTTGCGGGTGTTCTGGCCTCGTGCTCGGCGCTTGAGGGCGACGGGCGTCATCTCACGCCGCTGTCGGGCGCCACCAAGTCGCGGCTGGCCGCAATGGGGTCGAGCCCGCAGGCGGCGATGATGATCCGCATCTTCAAGGAAGAATCGGCGCTCGAAGTCTGGAAGCAGACGGCCGGAGGGTCCTACAAGCTGTTCCAGACCTATGAAATCTGCACCTGGTCGGGCGAGTTGGGTCCCAAATTCTACGAGGGCGACCGGCAGGCGCCCGAAGGATTTTATACGATCACCCCCGGGCTGATGAACCCGAATTCGAACTATTACCTTGCCTTCAATCTGGGCTTTCCCAACAGATATGACCGCACGCATGGGCGGACGGGCAGCCATCTGATGGTGCATGGCGCGTGTTCGTCTGCAGGGTGCTATGCCATGGAAGACGAGCAGATCGCCGAAATCTACGCACTGGCCCGCGAGAGCTTTACCGGCGGCAATCGCTCGTTCGAGGTGCAGATCTTTCCGTTCCGCATGACGCCGGACAACATGGCCAAGCACCAGTCCAGCGAGCACATCGATTTCTGGAACAACATCAAGCAGGGCTACGACTATTTCGAAGTCGCCAGCACTCCGCCCGCCTGGGATGTGTGCGACGGGCGTTACGTCTTCCGCCAGCCCTCGGCGGTCAATGCAACAGCGTCGATGGCCGGAAGCTGCCAGGCGGTCGTTGCCGACCCCACCATCGTTTCGGCCTTCCAGGCCCGTCAGTCGGCCGATGCCGCGGCGATACAGAGCGCGATCGTGCGGCTTGCCGATGCAGAAGCGGCCGCAGCGGAAGCCGAACAGCGCCGGCTCAATGCCGAAGCGGAAATGGCCGCGCGGGGCGAGGCCATCAACAATGCGGTCGACGGGTTCTTCGGTACCCTGTTCAGCCCGCTCGATGCTCTGGCGCCGAGCCAGCCCGAGACCGCCCCTCAAGGCACGCCGCAAGGCTGACTGAAAGCTCATAACGGGAACACTGGCCGCCACTTGTGCGTTTCAAGCGCTGACAGGGCCAAAACCGGCCCCCTTCCGTGTTTTTGCCAGAGAGCTTTTCCACCGATGATCCAGGACCGCGCCGCCGGCTTTCGTTTCGTCCTTCGGGACGCAACAGGGGCCGCTCATCAAAGGCTCGACGAAGCGGCCGGTCGCTTCGATCTGGGGCGCCGGGACGATTATCGCCGGTTCCTTGTCTGGCACGGGGCCATTGTGCCCGGGCTCGAGACCCATATGGCGGCCAACGGCATCGAGCGGATCGTTGCCGACTGGGCGGAACGCAAGCGCACGGCGGCCCTGCTGTCCGACCTTGGCGCGCTGGGCGTGTCCGGGCCAGGGCAAGCCGATCTGCAGTTGCAGAGCGGGCGCGGGGCGCTGTTTGGCATGGCGTATGTGCTCGAAGGGTCGCGCCTGGGGAGCGCGATGCTGGTGCGTCGTGTCGATCCGGCGTTGCGCGGGGCGGCGACCGGCTATCTCGATCATGGCGCGGGGCTCAAACTTTGGCCGCGATTCCTCGACATTCTCAACACAGCAGGATTATCCGGGGCGGAACAACAGGCGGCGATCGATGCCGCCAACCAGGTGTTCATGCTGTTCGAGCGTGAGCTTCTGGCCCATTTTGAACCCGATGGAGCCGCGCCCGGCCAATGAATCAATACGCCTCTCCCGGCACTCCGCTTGATGGCGGTGTCGATCTGACCAATTGCGACCGCGAACCGATCCACAGGCTTGGCCGCATCCAGGGCTTCGGCTTTCTGGTGGCCGTCTCGTTCGACTGGATCGTTCAATATGTTTCGGCCAACAGCGCCGATTGGCTCGGCTCGGAGCCCGACGACACGATCGGTCGCCCGCTGGGCAATTTCGCCGACGGGGATTTCCTTCACACCATCCGCAACCATGTCCAGCATCTGACGGGCGCGGACGATGTGGAGCGGGTGTTCGGCGTTCAGTTGACCGAGGGCGGAGCGCCGTGTGACACGGCGGTTCACGTTTCGGGATCACTGATTATCATCGAATGTGAGCCGGCCCGGACCGGCGCGGAAGGCAACGACTCCATGGTCCGCCGCATCGTGCAGCGCCTTCAGGCCGCGGATTCGGTGGACAAGCTGTGCAAGTCGGGCGCCAGTCTGGTGCAGGCGCTGACCGGCTTTGACCGGGTGATGATCTACAAATTCCTGCACGACGACAGCGGCGAGGTGGTTGCCGAATCCCGCCGGCAGGGTGTCGACAGTTTTGCGGGGCTGCGCTATCCCGCCTCTGACATCCCCCGCCAGGCGCGCGAACTCTACAAGCGCAACCTGATCCGCATCATTGCCGATGTGGACGGGCAACCCCATGATATCACACCGTTCGCGGCGCCCGACGGCATGCCGATCGATCTGTCCAATTCGGTGCTGCGCTCGGTCTCGCCCATTCATCTCGAATATCTGCGCAATATGGGGGTCGGCGCCTCGATGTCGATTTCCATCCTGCTGCGCGGGCGGCTGTGGGGGCTGATCGCCTGTCACCATTATTCCCCGCGCCGGGTGCCCTTCAACGTGCGCACGGCGGCCGAACTGATCGGGCAGATGTTCTCGCTGGCGCTCGATGCCAAGATCCGCGAAAGCGAGATCGAGGCCGAAAAGCGGGCGCAGGAATTTCACCACAAGGTGCTGCGCATGGTCGGCCCGGAGCAGGGACCGGTCTCCCAGCTCGCTTCGATGTTCGGGGAGATGAGCGGGCTGGTCGATTGTAACGGGATCGGCATGATCGTCGATGAGGAGGTCGAGCTGTGGGGAGAGACGCCGGACCGCCCCGAGTTCAAGGCGCTTGTACAGTTTCTCAACCGGACGGTGTCCAATTCCATCTTTGTCACCCACGAGCTGGGCAAGCTTCATCCGGCCGCGGCCGCCTATGCCGACAGGGTTTCGGGCATGCTGGTCATTCCCATCTCGCGCACGCCCGGCGACTATCTGATCTTTTTCCGCCGCGAGGTGACCGAGGAGGTCAAATGGGCCGGCAATCCGGAAAAGCCGGTGAGCGTGGGGCCGATGGGGTCGCGCCTGACGCCGCGCAAGAGTTTCGAGATCTGGCAGGAAACGGCGCGCGGGCAGTCCGAGCCCTGGAGCTCGAGCCATATCAGGCTGGCCGAGGCGCTGCGGGTGAGCCTGCTCGAAGTGATCCTCAAGCATACCGAGCTGATCGAGGGCGAGCGAAGGCAGGCACGCCAGCGTCAGGAACTCCTGATCGCCGAACTCAATCACCGGGTGCGCAACATTTTGGGCCTGATCCGCGGCCTGATCCGTCAGGTCAATACGCCCCAGCGCAGCACGGAAGCGTTCGTTTCAACGCTCGACGACCGGGTGCAGGCGCTGGCGCGGGCCCATGACCAGCTGACCGAGCGTCAATGGGGCTCGGGATCGCTGCTGGCGTTGATCGAGAACGAGACGGCGGCCTATCTGGCGGAAAAATCGGAAAGGGTGATCGTTTCGGGGGACGATGTGGGCCTGGTGCCGCAGAGTTTTTCGGCGCTGGCGCTGGTCATTCACGAGTTGACCACCAATTCGGCCAAGTATGGCGCATTGTGCGACAAGCGGGGCACCGTTGCCATTGCGCTCGAGCGCGACGATTCAGGCTGGCTGACCATACGCTGGGTCGAGCGCGACGGCCCGCCCGTCAAGCCCCCCGGCGGTGCCGGGTTCGGGTCGGTGGTGATCGAGCGCTCGGTGACCCATGATCTTGGCGGATCGGTCGAGATGGATTATCGCATCGACGGGTTGCGGGCCAAATTGCGCATTGCGCCCGAACATCTGGCCGATCTCGATGAAGCCCGACAGCATGCGCCGCGTCCGGTCACAAGGCGGGCGGGCAAGGTGAATTTCCCCGAGGGGCGGGCGCTGATCGTTGAAGACAATGTCATCATCGCCATGGATTGCGAGGCGGTGCTGCGCGACATGGGGTGCGGGGAGGTGGTTCTGGCGTCCAGCGTCGCCCAGGGGCTCAAGGCGATCGAGAATACCGAGATGGGGTTTGCCGTGCTCGACGTCAATCTGGGCAATGAGACGAGTTTTGCCATCGCCGATGTTCTGGGCGAGAAGGCCATTCCCTTCATCTTTGCTTCGGGCTACGCCGATGGGGTTTTGTTTCCCGACGCGCATGTGGACCGGCCGAAGGTTTCCAAGCCCTATGACATGGCAAGTCTCACCGATGCGCTCAAGCGCGTGTTCTGAGTGGCTGGATGACGGCGTGATTGCGAACTGGAGCCGTTCAGGATCTGATTAAATCAAATCCTGAACGGCTCTAAATCCTTGTTTTGTCGCGCGTCCGAACCGCAATCCGTTTCCACTTTTGCTGGACGCGCTCAGAGCAGATCGCACAGCGGGGCGATGAGCGGGATGTCGGCGGGAGGCATGGGATAGTCGTGCAGTTTTTGCGGGCGCACCCATTTGAGCGCCGAATGCTCTTTGGCAATTGGCGTGCCCTGCCATTTCCTGCACACATAGAGCGGCATCATCAGGTGCCAGCCGTCATAGGTGTGGCTGGCAAAGGTCAATGGAGCGAGGCACGCCTCCCTGGTTTCGATTTCCAGCTCTTCGGCCAGTTCGCGGATCAGTGCAGCCTCGGGGGTTTCGCCCGCTTCGATCTTGCCGCCGGGGAATTCCCACAGGCCGGCCAGTTGCTTGCCCTGGGGCCGCTGGGCGATCAGCACGCGCCGGTCGGCATCGACCAGCGCGCAGGCAACGACAAGGGTGATTTTCATTGCGTTTGTGCCTCGGGCTGGCGGCGGTAGTGATAGGGGTAGCGGAAGACAAAACCCATGGCGAGATAGAGCGCGATGGCCGGGCCGTTGTCCCCCTGGACCTGGAGGGCTGCGTGGCTGGCGCCGTTTTCGGCGCCCCAACTGAGCGCGCTGGCCATCATGCGTCGGCCAAAACCCTGGCCGCGCAGTTTGGCCGAGGTGATGACGTCATAGACCATGACGATGCCCTCGCTCTCGACACACAGCAAGGATGCGCCGGGCGTGCCATCGTCGGCGGCGACGACGATTCCACAGGCCGGGCGTTTGAGCGCGCCCAGGATGGCGGCGAAGGTTTCCTGCTGTTTGGTATCGAACCCCTGAAGGGCCGTTTGCGCGGCGAGGAAAGCGGGGTCGGTCGCATCGTAAAGACTGGCGGCGCCATCGAACCCGTCGGTCTGGCCGAGCGGGCAAGACAGAACCAGGCTTGTCTTGAAGCGCTCCCAGCCTGCCCGGTCCAGCGTATCGAGGATGCCGCCGCCGGTCAGCGGGGTCACGCGGAAGACCGTGGGCAGATCGTGTTCGGCGTAGCGGGCCGAAAGGGTTTCGATCCGCTGGGCGGCATTGGTGTCATCGGCGGGATCGAGGGACCAGATGGCATTGGAGCGGCCTGAAAAACCCCTGGCGAAGCGGGCGCGCCATTGCCCGTCCTCGATGGTTTCGAGCGCGGGCCATGTGGCGAGCGAAGCGGCTTCGATTTCGGAAACGGTGCGCAAGCTGGATCACACTTCTCTTTTGTCGCGTTGTCGAACCGCAAAACCGGTTGCCACTTTTGCTGACAACGCTCTAACTCCTGTAGCTGCCGTTGATGTCGATATAGCCATGGGTCAGATCGCAGGTATAGACGGTGGCAGAGCCCGTTCCGAGCCCGATATCGACGCTGATCGAAAGCTCCTCGCCCTTCATATAGGCGGTCGCCGCGTCCTCGGAATAATCGGGCGCGCGCTGGCCGTTGCGGGCCAGAACGTGGTCGCCAAAGGCGATGGTGAGCTTGTCGCGGTCGGCGGGCTGGCCGGCCTTGCCCACCGCCATGACGATGCGGCCCCAATTGGCGTCCTCGCCGGCGATTGCCGTCTTGACGAGCGGGCTGTCGGCAATGGCGCGGGCGATCCTTGCGGCGCTGTCGTCGGTCGTGGCACCGGTCACGTTGACGGCAACGAATTTGGTCGCCCCTTCGCCATCGCGCACCACCTGCATGGCGAGATCGAAGAGCACATCATTGAGCGCTTCACCGAACGTTTGTGCGCGCGGATCGTTTAGGGATGCGATGGGGTCGATTTCCGCCTTGGCTGTGGCAAAGGCCAGAAGGGTGTCGGAGGTCGAGGTGTCGCTGTCGACGGTGATGGCGTTGAAACTGGTCTTGTTGTGTTTGGCGAGCAGCGCCTGGAGCACATCGGCGGCGATGGGGGCGTCGGTGAACACGAAGCTGAGCATGGTGGCCATGTCCGGCGCGATCATGCCCGAACCCTTGGCGATACCGGCGATGGAGACCGTCGTGCCATCGATGTCGATCGTGGCCTCGGCCAGCTTGGGGAAGGTGTCGGTGGTCATGATCGCCCTGGCCGGCTCCATCCAGGGGTCGGCGGCCAGTTGGCCCGTGAGGTTTTCCAGCACGCCATCGAATTTGGTGGCATCGAGCGGCTCGCCGATGACCCCGGTCGAGGCGAGAAAGATTTCCGAGGGCTCACACCCCACCGCCCTTGCGGCGATGTCGGCGGTCAGTTTGACCGATTCGATGCCTTTCAAACCGGTAAAGGCATTGGCATTGCCCGAATTGACGACGAGGGCGCGGGCCGTACCATGGCCAAGGTTCTGCCGACACCAGTCGATTGCGGCCGAAGGGCAGAGCGAGCGCGTCAGAACGCCTGCAACCACGGTGCCCGGATCGAAGACGGCCAAAAGCACGTCGGTGCGCCCCTTGTAGCGAATGCCCGCCTCGGCGGTGGCAAAGCGCACGCCGGCAATGGCGGGCGGGGCGACGTAGGTTTTGGGGGCAAGGGGAGAGACGGGCAGGGCCATGGGAGAAGTCCTTGGGGACGAACGCGATTACCAGCCCCTTCGTGTGCCCCAACATTCCCGTGCTGGCAAGAGGCGCAGTCGCCTCGATCATTTCATCGTTTTACGGAAACGGCGCGACGCTCTTTGCCACCATGCGGGAAATATTGACGCTCTCGTCCCGATTTCGAAACGAGAGCGTCGGGCATTGGGTGCGGGCTCACCTGCGCACAGGGCGCATGATGAAACCGGCAAAGCGTTTCTGGATCTGGGGGATCATCCAGAACACCATGATGGCAACCATGAGCGGGGTGACGATCAGGGTGGTCTGCCAGATGGGCCAGCCGGCCGTGAGCGGCAGGACGAGATAGAGAATGAGCGTGATGATGGGATAAACGCCGAACAGGGTGACCAGAAACTGCCGCGAGCGGTCGGGACGGAGCGAAGCACCGGCCGCTGGCTGGGCGGTGGTGGATGAGGGGGTTTGTGCGGAGGAAATATCGGACATTGTTTCAACCTTTCGAAACGGAACGTTCCGTTATATATTGAAACGAGCCGTTTCGTTCAAGTGGATATTGTCGATTTTTTCCCCTATATCTTCGGGCGAGCCCATTCGAGGCGCGCGATTGAAGGATTCCAATATGTCGCGAGGGGCTGGGAGGTCTCACCGGAGAGCGTGAAGTCTGGCGAGGCTGCGGCGCGCCCGTTCGTTCGTGGGGCGATTGAACGGCGGAACGCAGGGCTTATTGGCCGGGTCGAGGAAGGAAGACGAAACAATGACGAAAGAACATCAGGCGGTGGCGGTACGGCGGGGCTCGATCGGCGCCAAGCGCAATCCGGCCAGCCAGCAGGCCATTTTGGAGGCCGCCGAGGCTATCCTGCGCGAAGACGGGCTTTCGGGGTTTTCCATCGAGGCGGTGGCGCGGCGGGCACGGGCGGGCAAACCCACAGTCTATCGCTGGTGGCCGTCCAGGGCTGCCCTGCTGCTCGACGTTTATCAGGGGTTCAAGAATGAACGCCAGTTTCCCGACACGGGAAATTTCGAGGACGACCTGAGAGCGTTTCTGACCAATCAATTGATCGGGTTCTGGAGCGCTGGCATCTGCGGCATGGTCTTCCGATCGGTCATTGCCGAAGCCCAGAGCGATCCGGGGGCCGCCGAGGCGCTGTTTGCCTATGAGCGGGGGCGGCGCAAATTTGCCGAGGTGTTGGTGGACAGGGCCAAGGCACGCGGCGAAATCGACCCCAATGCCGACAGCGCCGTCATCATCGAACTTCTGGCCGGCTTTGCCTGGCACCGTCTGCTGACCAGCCGGATCGAAGGCTCGGATGCCGATGTGGACAAGGTCGTCGCCACAATCGTGGCGGCGACAAAAAAGAACCCCGGCGTTTAGGCCGGGGCTCGGAACAATTGGTCTATGCCAGGGTGTTAAATGCCGCCCTGGGCCTCGACCTGCGCGGCCAGATCGGCATCGTCGATTTCGATTTCCACGTCGGACTTGATCTCTTCGATGGCCGCTTCGTAGCTCTCATAGAGAACCTGCTGGGCGACCTGCTGGCGCACTTCCTCGAGCGGGGGTGCTTCGGAGAGACGACGGTCTTCGAGATAGATCAGGTGAAAGCCGAACTGGCTTTCGACCGGCTGGGACATCTCGCCGACCTCGAGCGCCATCGCGGCCTGCTCGAATTCGGGGACCATCATGCCCGATGAGAAATAACCGAGATCACCGCCATTGGCGCTTGTGCCGTCGGTGCCATATTCGCTGGCAGCATCGGCAAAGTCGCGTCCGGCTTCGATTTCGGCGCGGATTTCGTTGGCTTCCTGTTCGGTGGGCACCAGAATGTGGCGGGCCCGCACTTCGGGTTCAGGGGTGAAATCGGCGACCAGGTCCTCATAGGCAGCCTGGACGGCTTCTTCGGTGACCTGGGTTTCAACGATGGAGTTGAAAAAGGCGCGACGCAGGGCCTGATCCTCGAGATAGGCAAGGCGGCGGGTGAACGCTTCGCTTTCGTCAAGGCCATCCTCGCGGGCGGCGCTGGCCATCAGCTTCATGTCGATGACGACGGTCAAAAGAAAGCCGCGCCGCTGTTCGGCGGGAATGGACTGGAGTTCCTGGGTCAGCTCTTCGGCCGCCAGAACCAGATCGGCCTCGGTGATCTCTTCGCCACCCACCGTGGCCAGGACCGTATCGGGTGAGACCGGTTCTGCGGGCGCGACGGGCGCTGCCTGCTCGGCAGGAGCGGCGGGCGTTGCCTGCTCGGCTGCGGGGGCGGGTTCGTCGTTTTGCGCCCAGGCTGGAGCTGTGCTCAGCGAGACGGCAAGAACCGCCGGGATGAATACGGCCCGCAAGAGGCCGGCCACCGGAGCGGCGAAATCGGATGACATGATGAGATCTCTCCTTGTTTTTCCGAAGCCCGGGCCCCCCATCGCCCGAACCAAAGGTCCGGATATGCGTTTAGCCCCGGACTTTGGCCGTGGTTTGTCCGATTTTGCCAACGTTGACAACCCATGGTGGCACTCTTACATCTCCTGCCGAAGTTTTCCGCGCTCCTTTCGGCAGCGCCCCGGCCTGCCGCCCTACCATTCGTGCAAGGCAAGTTCCGGGACGTCGCAACCGCCGAATCCGGGCGCATCCAACAGATTCTAAGGACAATTGTTCATGGCTCTTGCAACGCTTGCCCGGAAGTTTTTCGGCTCGGCCAATGATCGGCGCGTCAAACGCTATCAATCCAATGTCGAGGCCATCAACGCACTCGAGCCCGAGTTCGAAAAGCTCTCCGACGAACAATTGAGGGCCAAGACCGAGGAATTCCGGCAGCAATTGCGCGATGGGGCCAAGCTGGCCGATGTGCTGGTTCCCGCCTTTGCCACCGTGCGCGAAGGCTCCAAGCGCGCGCTGGGCATGCGGCACTTCGACGTGCAGCTGATCGGTGGCATGGTGCTCAACGAGCGGGCCATCACCGAAATGCGGACCGGTGAAGGCAAGACGCTGGTCGCAACGCTTTCGGCCTATCTCAATGCGCTCGAAGACAAGGGCGTGCACATCGTTACGGTCAACGACTATCTGGCGCGCCGCGACAGCGAGTGGATGGGCCGGCTCTACGGCTTTTTGGGCCTGACCACCGGGGTGATCGTCCATGGCATCAACGACACCGAGCGCAAGGCGGCCTACGATGCCGACATCACCTATGGCACCAACAACGAGTTCGGTTTCGACTATCTTCGCGACAACATGAAATATTCGCGCGCCCAGATGGTGCAGCGCGGACACAATTACGCGATCGTCGACGAAGTGGATTCGATCCTGATCGACGAGGCGCGCACCCCGCTGATCATTTCGGGGCCGTCCCAGGACCGCTCAGAGCTCTATAAGACCATCGACAAGTACATTCCGCTGCTGGTCGAGGAAGACTACACGATCGATGAAAAGCACCGCGCGGCCAATTTCACCGACGAGGGCATCGAAAAGCTCGAAGAGATCCTCGAACGCGATGGGCTGATCAAGTCCGGGTCGCTCTATGACATCGACAATGTCTCGATCGTCCACCATCTCAATTCGGCGCTCAAGGCGCACAAGATCTTCAACCGCGACAAGGACTATATCGTCCGCGACGACAGCGTTGTGATCATCGACGAATTTACCGGCCGCATGATGCCGGGGCGGCGGTTTTCCGAAGGGTTGCACCAGGCGCTCGAAGCCAAGGAAGGCACCAAGATCCAGCCGGAAAACCAGACGCTGGCCTCGATCACTTTCCAGAACTATTTCCGGCTCTACACAAAGCTGGCCGGCATGACCGGCACGGCCGATACCGAAGCGTCCGAATTTGCCGACATCTACGGGCTGGACGTGGTGACCGTGCCCACCAACGTGCCGATCGCCCGTATCGACGAGAACGACCAGATCTATCGCTCGGTCGAGGAAAAATTCCAGGCCATTACCGACGAAGTGATCGAGTGCCGCTCACGCAACCAGCCGGTTCTGGTGGGCACCACGTCGATCGAGCGCTCGGAAATGCTCGCGGACTTCCTCAAAAAGAAGGGCGTCAAGGACATCGCCGTCCTCAACGCCCGCCATCACGAGCAGGAAGCCCAGATCATCGCGGCGGCCGGTGTGCCGGGCGCCATCACGATTGCCACCAACATGGCCGGCCGCGGTACCGACATTCAGCTAGGCGGCAACCTGGAAATGCGCGTTGCCAATGAGGCCGAAGGTCTCGAAGGCGAGGCGCTCGAGAAAAAGACCGCCGAGATCAAAGCCGATATCGCCGAAAAGAAGAAAGAGGCGCTGGCTGCGGGCGGGCTGATGGTGATCGGCACCGAGCGTCATGAAAGCCGCCGCATCGATAACCAGTTGCGCGGCCGGTCTGGCCGTCAGGGCGATCCGGGACGGTCGAAATTCTTCGTCTCGCTGCAGGACGACCTGATGCGCCGGTTCTTCCCTGAACGCATGGAAAAGGTTCTGACCTCGCTGGGGCTGAAAGACGGCGAGTCGATTTCCGACGCCATGGTCACCAAGGCCATCGAGCGCGCCCAGACCCGCGTCGAGGGGCACAATTTCGACATCCGCAAGAACATCCTCAAATACGACGACGTGATGAACGATCAGCGCAAGGTGATCTTCGAGCAGCGCATCGAATTGATGGACGCCGAAAACGTCGCAGAGACGATCGCCGACATGCGCCACGACGTCGTGGATTCGCTGATCGCCAAATCGGCGCCCGAGCGGTCCTATCCTGAACAGTGGAACACCGAGCAGCTTGGGGCCGCGTGTAAGACCTATCTGGGCATCGAGCCCCCTCTGGCCCAATGGGCCGACGAGGAGGGCATGGATGTCGAGGTGCTGCGCGAGCGCATCATCAAGATGGCCGATGATTATGCGGCGGCCAAGGCGGCGCGCGTCGGCCCCGAAACCATGCGCCAGATCGAAAAGAGCTTCATTCTGCAGTCGATCGACGGGCTGTGGCGCGAGCATCTGGTGACGCTCGATCATCTGTCCAAAGTGGTCGGCTGGCGCGGACTGGCGCAGCGCGATCCGCTCAATGAATACAAGCAGGAAGCGTTCGAGCTGTTCTCGCTGCTTTTGACCAATCTTCGCGAACTGGTCACCACCCAGATGAGCCATTTCGAGATCAAGCCCCCCGAGCCGCAGGCACCTGCCCAGCTTCGCGAGAGCCATATCGATCCGGTGACCGGCGAGAACGAGGTGCGCGAAGAGGATGGACCCAAGGGTCAGTTGAGCCCCGAAGTCATGGCACGCACCCGGCGCAACGATCCGTGCCCGTGCGGCTCGGGCAAGAAATTCAAGCACTGCCACGGCGCCTTTTAGACGGGCCGCATAGTGATTGTTCCAGATCCCCGGCGCGCCGCTCCGGGGATTTTTTTGTCATCGGTCGCGCCGGGCACGGGAACCCTTTAGGGTGGTCTGCATTTGTGAACGCGCCTCGGGGGATTGAATTGACCTACGAACAGATCGTGCTTTTTGTCCTTCTGGGATTGGTGCTCGCGGGGCTTTTGTGGGGCAAGTGGCGATATGACCTCGTTGCCTTTGCGGCGCTGATCGTTGGAGTGGTCATGGGCGTGGTGCCGGCCCAGACCGCGTTTTCAGGCTTTGGCAATGATGCGACGATCATCATCGCCCTGGTGCTCGTCGTGACGGCGGGTCTGTCGCGTTCGGGGGCCGTCGATCTCATCACCCGGTACGCTGTGGACCGCGACCGTTCCCTGCCCATCCACATTTCGGTCATGGGAGGCATCGGTGCGGTTTTTTCGGGCTTCATGAACAACGTCGCGGCGCTGGCCATTCTGATGCCGGTGGACGTGCAGGCGGCGCAAAAGGCGAACCGTTCGCCGGCCTCCTCGCTGATGCCGCTGGCTTTTGCCACAATCCTTGGCGGCATGCTGACCATGATCGGCACGCCCCCCAACATCATCATCGCCGCCTATCGTGAGCGGGCCATGGGCAACAGCTTCACGATGTTCGATTTCACACCCGTCGGCCTTGTGTGCGCGCTTGCCGGTGTGGCGTTTATCGGGCTTGTGGGCTGGCGGTTGATCCCGGTGCGGGGCAAGGGCGCGGGCGCCGAGTTGCGCGCCTCGGCCAGCTATACGACCGAACTGGTGGTCACCGAGAAATCAAAAGCCAAGGGTCAGCGGGTGCGCGATCTGGACGCCGAGGCCGAAGAGCATGATTGCGCCATCGTGGGGCTGGTGCGCCGCAACAAGCGCATGCCGGGCCGGGCGCGCTGGGAAAAGATCGGAAAGGGCGATCTGCTTGTCGTTCACGGCACGGCCGAGGCGATTTCGGCACTGGCCGGTGCGCTGCAGGTCGATCTGCAGGGCCGTTCGGGGGAAAGCGCCCAATTGTCGTCGGACCTCAAGATGGTCGAGGCGGTGGTGACCACCGACAGCCGTGTCGTGGGCAGGATCGCCAATGATGTGCGGGTCATGCAGCGCAATGGCGTCGTCATGCTGGGCCTGTCGCGGCGCGGCCGGGCCATCACCGAGCGGGTGCGCCGCACCCCGCTCGAGGTGGGCGACGTTTTGTTGTTGCTCGGCCATCAGGACGCCATCGACGACGTCGTCACCCGCATGGAGTGTCTGCCCGTTGCCTCGAGCGTTGCTGTGACGCGGCACGAAAAGGCGCTGGCCGCCATCGGGCTCTTCGCGGCAGCGGTGGGAGTAGGGGCGTTCGGTCTGGTTCCGCTCACCGTGGCGCTCGGGGCGGTGGCCGTCCTCTATGTGCTTTTCGACATCCTGCCGGTGCGTGAGATCTACGAGGCGATCGAATGGCCGGTCGTTGTGCTGCTCGGCTCGCTGCTGCCGATCGGGATGGCGCTGGAGACCTCGGGTGGCGCCCAGCTCATAGCAGAATGGCTGGCGATGTTTGGACAACATGCTCCCGCCTGGGTGACACTTGCCGCTGTGCTGGTGTTTACCATGACGCTTTCGGACGTTCTCAACAATGCGGCGACGGCGGTGATCTTTGCGCCGGTCGCATACGGGCTGGCCCAGATATTGGGGGTCAATCCCGATGCGTTCCTGATGGCGGTGGCCATCGGGGCGAGTTGCGCCTTTCTTACCCCGATCGGGCACAACAACAACGCGCTGATCATGGGGCCGGGCGGCTATCGGTTCGGCGATTACTGGCGCATGGGCCTGCCGCTCGAAATCATTATCACCGTGGTCGGCGTGCCGGCCATCATGGTGTTCTGGCCGCTGTGACGCTCAGGGTTTCGACGTGTCCTTGAGCACGTCGTGCAGGCTGGTCCGGGCCGAGCCGGGCCGCAAGGGCTTTTGCTGGCTTTCATGAGGCGCCCAGCCCGAGAGCCACAAGATTTCGAGGCTGGCGCGGACCCTGCCGTCGGGATCGGAAAAACGCTCGGCATAAATCTCGGCAGCGCGCATCAGATGGCGCGGGGTCAGCATGCGGGTATCGCGGCCGGCCAGCGGATTGGTGACCCCCAATGCCCGCAGTTCATCAAACAGGGCGAGCGGGGTCCGGTAGCGCACCGTATGGGTTTCAAGATCGGTGACAGGCAGGGCAAAGCCGGCGCGCTGGAGCAGGCTGCCGGCGTCGCGCACATCGATCATCGGCGCGACGCGGGGGGAAACGCCGCCCAGAATTTCCACGTCGGCGGCAAGGAACGCATCGCGCAATTCGCTCAGCGTGCGCCCGCCGATGGCGGCGGCGATCAAAAGCCCGTCGGGGGCAATGTGGCGGCGCAGGGTTTCGAGAAAGCCGGGCACGTCGTTGACGGTCTGAAGATCGAGGAGCGAGACGATGAGATCGTAGTCGCGGGCGGGCAGGCTCAGATGCTCGGGATAGGCCAGCGCAAAGCCGTCGACCTCAAGCAGGGACGAGATTTTTTCAAAACGGATCGGGCCGTTGGCCGACTGCGCCGTGTCGGGCAGCAGTGCTGGATCGGGGCCCATGATGAGCGCCTTTGGAAATTCCCGCGTTACCGGAGCGAGGCGGTCGGCGAGGTCTGCGACCACCAGATCGGTCACGAAATCGGGCTGCCCTTTGCGCTTGGCAAAATTGGCGGCGAGGCGGGTGCGGTCGAAAACGAGCGGGGGCTGGGTCATGGTCCCGACCATATGGCGCAGGAATGGATGGCGTGCAATGATCGGTTCATGGTTGGGGCGATGGAAAATCGGGGCAGACCCTTTGCGCTGCGGCTGTGCGCCCTTGCGACTTCGGCCGGGGCGCGGGCGCTGGATTTGGCGTTTCCGCCGGTGTGCCTGGCGTGTAGCGCTGCGGTTTTGACGCCCGACGGGCTGTGTCCGTCCTGTTGGGGTCAGTTGATCCCTATTTCGCGCCCCTTCTGTCCCGTGCTGGGGTTGCCCTTTGCGTCCGACATGGGCGAGGGAGCGCTGTCGGTCCAGGCGATTGCCAACCCGCCGCCATTTGCCCGGGCCCGCTCGGCCGTCGCCTATACCGATCTCGCGCGAAAACTGGTCTCGAAGATGAAATATTCCGACCGACCCGAGATTGCGCTGTTCTGTGCGCGGATGATGGTGTCGGCAGGTCACGAGCTCTTGGGGCCCGATGCCGTCCTGGTGCCGGTGCCCCTGCACCCGGCGCGCCAGCGCGAGCGGCGGTACAATCAATCGTCCGAGCTGGCCCGCACCATTGGCCGCCTTGCAAAATGCGATCTGCATACCGACCTTATCGTCAGACACAAACGCACCATCCAGCAGGTCGGGCTCAACGCGTCCCAGCGTGCCCGCAATGTCGACGGGGCGTTTCGGGTCGATCCGGCGCGTCTGGATCGGCTGGGCGCACGGCGCGTTGTGCTTGTCGACGATGTGCTGACCACAGGCGCCACCGCCTCGGCGGCGGCCAAGGCACTCAAGCGGGCCGGCGTATCGCAGGTCGATGTGCTCAGCTTTGCCCGCGTTGTGTTCGACACCGATATGACAGTATAACTGCCACTATTGACTGGAGTTTTGAATAAATGACCAAGGTCGAAATCTATACCACTCCCACATGCCCCTATTGCCACGCCGCAAAGGCGCTGTTGGGCGACAAGGGTGTTGCGTTCGAAGAAATTACCGTGCTCGATCCCGATTTGCGCGCTTCCATGACCCAGCGCGCCAATGGGCGGCGCACGGTGCCGCAGATCTTTGTCGGGGATACCCATGTGGGCGGTTATGACGATCTGGCCGCGCTCGAGCGGCAGGGCAAGCTCGATCCCTTGCTCGAGAGTGCGGCGTGAGCCAAACCATACCCGTTGCCCTTGTCCAGATGAACTCGGGGCTCGGCGCAAAGGATAATATCGACACGATAGAAGCGCGGGTCGCCGAGGCACGGCGGGCCGGAGCCGTTTATATCCTGACCCCGGAAATGAGCGTGGTTTTTGCAAGAAATCGCGCCGGGTTGCAGGCCGAGGCCGAACCCTGGGAGAATAATGGGGCCATCGCCCGGCTGGCCGGTATCGCGAGAGAAAATGGCGTTTTCCTTCATATCGGCTCACTCGCCATAGCGCTCGAGGGCGGACGGTTTGCCAACCGCTCGGTGCTGTTTGACCCTGAGGGCGAGATCGTTTCGCGCTACGACAAGATCCATCTTTTCGATGCCGATATCGATGGCGAGAACGGCTATCGCGAAAGCGCCACCTATGCTGGTGGGGACACGGCGGTGGTGGCCGACATCGCGCCATTTAAGCTCGGCATTTCCATCTGCTATGATGTGCGCTTCCCGGCGCTCTATCGCACGCTGGCGACGGCGGGCGCGCAGGTGATCGTCGTGCCCTCGGCCTTTACGGTGCCGACCGGGGAGGCGCACTGGCATGTGTTGTTGCAGGCGCGGGCGATTGAAACGGGTTGTTTCATCCTGGCGGCGGCGCAGGGTGGGAGCCACGAAAACGGGCGGTCGACCTATGGCCATTCGCTGATCGTTTCGCCCTGGGGCGAGGTGATTGCCGAGGCCGATGGAGCCGAACCGGGTCTGGTGGTGGCCGAACTGGACCTTGACGCGGTGGCCGCGGCGCGGCAAAGGGTGCCTGCGCTTGCCAATGAGCGCGCGTTTACGCTCGCGCCCGGGCCATTGCCGTTTGCAAGCGATCTGACAACCCAAGCGGGGAATTGAAAGTGATCCAGTTCACGCTCGCCTGCGGTGCAGGCCACAAATTCGATGCCTGGTTCAGAAACGCCGAGGCCTATGACGAGCAATCGGCGCGCGGGGTTCTGATCTGTCCGATCTGCAATTCCTCGCAGGTGGAAAAGGCGTTGATGGCGCCCGCCGTCTCACGGTCGAGCGACAAGGTCTCGCTTTCGGCCGGCCATCCCGAGCATGGCGAGTTCTTGAAGGCCATGCGCGCCCTGCGCCAGAAAATGACGTCGGAAGCCGATTATGTCGGCGACAAATTCGCCGAGGAAGCGCGCAAGATCCATTATGAGGAAGCCGAAGCGCGTGGCATCTACGGCGAGGCGACCAAGGATGAGGTGGTGAGCCTGATCGATGAGGGCATCGAATTCATGCCGCTGCCCACTGTGCCCGACGAGCACAATTAAGGCTCGGCCGGGCACATTCCGATATCAGGGGTGCATGACGACCCTGCCAAATGGCGATCCTGTTTCGGCGTGTTGATGGGCCGCACCAGCCTCCGATAGCGGGAATATCCGGTCAATATGGACCTTTAGCGTACCCTTGGCGATATCACGCAACATCTCGTCGATCGTTTCGGAGACAGAAGGCTTGGTAAACTGGGTTCCCATGTAAACGCCGTAAAGGGTCTGGTTTGCGGCCAATGCGGTCCACAGATCCACGGACAGGGCGCCACCCCCGGCATTGCCGACAAAGACCAGCCGACCTTCTTGTGCCAATACCGCAAGTGAATCGGGAAGGGTGGATCCGACCGGATCAACGATGACATTTGCGCCCTTTTCCTGGGTGTGCGACCGTACAAACGCGCCGACATCATCCTTGCGATAGTCAACCACGTGATCGGCGCCAATCGCTTTCAGGCGTTGCAGCCGCTCCTCGCCGCTTGAGACAGCCAGGACCCTCTCCCCGGCCCGTTTTGCGAGCTGCACGGCGGCAAGGCCAACGCCTCCGGCCGCGGCCCAAATGACAACATGCTCGCCCTTTTGAAGCGCGGCGCTGGCAAACAAAGCATGATGGGCCGTGCCGAAAGAGATGAGCATTGCCGCAGCCTCGTCCCAGCTGACGCCATCAGGGACCAGCCAGGTCTGTTGTTCGGGCACGGCGCGGAGCGCGGCGTGTGATCCGGCCAGATCAAAGCCCGTGACCCTGTCACCAACCTTTCGGTTCGTGACATCGGATCCGAGTGCGATGACCGTTCCGGCCGCCGCATAGCCCACGATGTGGTTTGACGCAGGCGGTTCGGCCAGCCGGCGGTTGATCACATCTCCGCCTTCGATTGAAATTGCGCTGACTTCGATCAGCACGTCACGGGGTCCGATCTGGGGATCGGTAACGTCGGCGTAGCGAAAGACCTCCGGTGGCCCGGATCGGTCGTATATTGCGGCTTTCATTGATTGCTCCGCGTTTGAATGGCCATAGAGCACAGGCGACCATCCCGGCGTGAGGCTATCGAGGCGCCTGTGAATGGCCTACTTGTTCGCCGCTGCCGCAGTGTGCAAGTGGCGGTTTTGCCGCCATTGGGCGACATGCGTCTGCGTCCCCCTGGGTGCCGGCCAATATCAAACGTCCGGTTTTTCCAGGAGCAGCATGTAGTTGACCGCCATGTCGCGGCTCTTGCCCCATTCGTTTTTGAGCGGGTTGAAGGTGACGCCCGTCCTGTCGACGACCTGCATTGCGTTGCGTCCGGTGATCGAGGTGATCTCTTCGGGGGTGACCAGTTTTTCGTAGCTGTGGGTGCCCTTGGGCAGCCAGCGCAGCACGCGCTCGGCGCCGACGATGGCCAGGGCATAGGCGCGGGCCGTGCGGTTGATGGTGGCGACAAACATCAGCCCGCCGGGCTTGACCAGCTTGCAGCAGCTTTCAAGGTAGAGCGGAACGTCGGCGACGTGTTCGACAACTTCCATGTTGAGCACCACATCGAACTGTTCGCCCGCAGCGGCGAGGTCTTCGGAGGTGGTGGCGCGATAATCGATATCGAGCCCGGACTGTTCGGCGTGCAGGCTTGCGATCTTGACGTTCTTTTCTCCCGCATCGGCGCCGACCACTGTTGCCCCAAGCCGCGCCATGGGTTCACACAACAGGCCGCCGCCGCAACCGATATCGAGAAGCGTAAGGCCGGTGAACGGGCGCATGGCTTTGTCATCGAGCCCGAAATGGGCGATGACTTTCTCGCGGATATAGGCGAGGCGCACCGGATTGAACTTGTGGAGCGGTTTGAACTTGCCGTTGGGGTCCCACCATTCCTCGGCCATCTTGTGGAACTTGCCGATTTCGTCTGGGCTGATGGTGGTGGTCATTGTGTACCTCGTCCTGGCGTACCCCAAGAGGTGACCGCGCCGGGCCATCAAGTCAAGCGATCCATCGCCGCAGCGCCCTTCATCCCATATTGCTAAATCGGCGGGTTTGTGGCACTCACCGCGCCACAACCGTACGGTGCGGTACGGCATAAGTTTGCATCGAAGGCGGCGTCATGGCGCGTATAGTTATGAAGTTCGGCGGCACCTCGGTCGCCAATGTCGAGCGCATACGGCAGGCGGCCCGGCACGTCAAACGCGAGGTCGAGGCCGGGCACGAGGTTGCCGTCGTCGTTTCCGCCATGTCGGGCAAGACCAATGAGCTTGTCGGCTGGTGCGCGCAAGCCGCCCCCATGCACGATGCGCGCGAATATGATGCGGTCGTGGCCTCGGGCGAACAGGTGACCGCCGGGCTGATGGCCATCGTTTTGTCGGAAATGGGCATCCAGTCGCGCTCCTATGCCGGCTGGCAGGTGCCCATCCATACCGACGATGCGCACGGTTCGGCGCGCATCACGGGAATAGATCCGGCCAATCTCAACGAGCGGATGAGTTCGGGCTGGGTGCCGGTGGTGACCGGTTTTCAGGGCGTGTCCGACAAAAAGCGGATCACGACGCTGGGACGCGGCGGATCGGACACCTCGGCCGTTGCGGTGGCGGCAGCGGTCAAGGCGGACCGGTGCGATATCTATACCGATGTGGATGGCGTCTATACCACCGATCCGCGCATTGCGCCGAAAGCCAGGCGCCTCGAGCGGGTCAGTTTTGAAGAAATGCTCGAAATGGCCTCGCTGGGGGCAAAAGTGCTCCAGACGCGGTCGGTGGAACTGGCCATGGCCCAGGGGGTGCGTCTTGTGGTGCGCTCTACGTTCGATGACCCCGATGCGGGCAACGCGCCGGGCAGCGAATGGGGCATGACGGGCACGCTTGTGTGCGATGAGGATGAGATCATGGAAAAGCAGATCGTTTCGGGGGTGACCCTTGCGCGGGCCGAAGCCAAGATCACCCTGCGCAAGGTCAACGACAAGCCCGGCGTTGCCGCCGCGGTGTTCGGTCCCCTGGCCGATGCGCGGATCGTTGTCGACATGATCGTGCAGAACATTTCCGATGACGGGCAGATCACCGACATCACCTTTACGGTGCCCGACAGCGAATTCGACAAGGCGATGAAAGTTTTGCGCAACGCGCCCGATCTCGAATACGAGTCGATTTCGGGGTCCAAGGGCGGCGCCAAGATTTCCGTGGTCGGTGTCGGCATGCGCAGCCATGCGGGCGTTGCGGCTTCCATGTTCCGGGCGCTTTCGGACAAGGGAATCAACATCCAGTTGATCACAACCTCGGAAATCAAGACCTCGGTATTGATCGATGAGGAATATGCGGAGCTTGCAGTTCGGGCTTTGCATACCTATTACGGTCTGGACAAGGCCGAGGGGTAAGCTCGGTCGCGGGCAAATCTCTGGAGCATGGCCCGGTTCGATTGAACCGGCCTGACGCTTCGGGTCTTATTTGATCGTGCGGTCGAACCGAAAAAGTCTGCAACTTTTTCCGACCACACTCTGGGAGGCGGGGTCGACCCGCCGGGCGAGCGGACATGGTGACAGCGATTGGCGGACCGCGGGTGCTATTGCGCCAGTTGCGCGAAACCATGGCCGAACCGCTGGCCAGCCAGGAGCGGCTGGACAAGATCGTCGATCTGATCGCCGATAACATGCGGGCCGATGTGTGCTCGTTTTACGTTTTGCGCGACGATGGCGCGCTCGAATTGTTCGCTACACACGGTCTCAAGCGCGACGCCGTCCACATCACGACGCTGCGTCTGGGCGAGGGTCTCGTGGGCCTGATCGCCAACGAGGCCGAGCCGCTCAGCCTGCAGAACGCACCCGAGCATCCTTCCTTTGCCTATCGCCCGGAAACGGGGGAAGACCCGTTCTTTTCGTTCCTGGGCGTGCCGGTGCTGCGGGCCGGGCAGACGCTTGGGGTCCTTGTCGTTCAGAACTCGGAACGCCGGGTCTATGGCGAGGATGAAACCGAAGCGCTTCTGACCACGGCGACGATCCTGGCCGAGATGATTTCGACAGCCGATTTCGATGCCTTGATCAAGCCGGGCTCGGATATCGATCTGCGCCGTCCGCGCATGTTTCAGGGCGTTGGGTTTTCCGAAGGGATCGCGCTGGGGCAGGTGGTGCTGCACGACCCGCGCGTGGTGGTCACCAATTTTGTTGCCGACGATACGGATGCGGAAAAAGCGCGGCTCGAAGCGGCGCTGATGACCATGCGGGTTTCGATCGATGAATTGCTCAATTCGGGCGACATGCAGATCCCGTCCGATCACCGCGACATCCTGGAAACCTACCGCATGTTCGCCCATGACCGGGGCTGGGTGCGCCGGCTCGAGGAGGCGATCGAATCCGGCCTGACGGCGGAAGCGGCCGTCGAGCGGGTTCAGAACGACACGCGGGCGCGTATGTTGCGCCAGACCGATCCCTATATCCGCGAGCGCCTGCACGATCTCGACGATCTGGCCAACCGGCTGCTGCGCATTTTGACCGCCGACGGTTCGGTGGCCGGCAAGGAGATGCCCGACAACGCCATTCTGGTGGCGCGCAATATGGGCCCGGCCGAACTGCTCGAATATGACCGCACCAAATTGCGGGCCGTGGTGCTCGAGGATGGCGCGGCGACCGCTCATGTGGCGATCGTGGCGCGTTCGGTGGGCTTGGTGGCGGTCGGGCAGGCCGAAAACATCGTCTCTATGGGCGAGGCGGGCGACGACATCATTGTCGATGGGTTTACCGGTGCCGTCCATCTGCGGCCGACCCCCGATATCGAAGCGACCTATATCGACAAGGTGCGGCTCTCGGCCAAGCGGCGTGCCCATTACGCGGCGCTCAAGGATACCCCTCCCGTCTCGCGCGACGGGCAGCATATCACGCTGCTGCACAATTCGGGCCTTTTGGCCGATATGGCGATGCTGGAAGAAACCGGTGCCGAAGGGGTGGGGCTGTTCCGCACCGAGTTGCAGTTCATGATCGCCTCGAAAATGCCCCGGGTCAAAGAGCAGGTCGAGCTTTATGCCCAGGCCATGCGGCTTATGGGCGATAAACCCATCGTCTTCCGCCTACTCGATATCGGCGGCGACAAGGTGGTGCCCTATATGCGCTCGACCGCCGAGGAAAACCCGGCCATGGGCTGGCGCAGCCTGCGGCTGGCGCTGGACCGGCCCGCGCTGCTGCGGACGCAGGTCCGCGCGCTCTTGCAGGCCGCAAGCGGCAAGCCGCTGCGCATTCTGGTGCCCATGGTCACCGAGGCGCGCGAATACATGAAGGTCAAGCGCTTCATCCTGCGCGAGAACGAGCGCCTGCCCCGCCTGGGCTTTGCCCAGCCCGAAACGCTCGAGATTGGTTCGATGATCGAGGTGCCCTCGCTGCTGTTCGAGCTCGACCGGCTGTTGCCCGAAACCGACTTCGTTTCCATAGGGTCCAACGATCTGATCCAGTTTCTGACCGCTGCCGACAGGGCCAATCCGCGCGTTGCCAACAATTACGACCCGATTGCCCGGCCGCGCCTGCGGGCGCTCAAACTGGTCGTCGATGCGGCGCAAAAATACGGCAAGCCCGTTACCATGTGCGGGGAGCTGGCCGGACGCCCGATCGAAGCGATGGCGCTGCTTTCGATCGGCATGACGCGGCTTTCCATGGGCGCGTCCTCGATCGGCCCGATCAAGGAAATGGTCCTTGGTCTTGACGTTGCCGCGCTCAAGGCCGAAATGAACGATTATCTTGAGAACGGCGAAACCGAGGGTTCGGCCCGCGAGTTTCTTGTAGAGTTTGCCGAGCGGCATTCTCTCACCGTTTAGGTTCTCATTTCCGACCGGATAGTTTTGCATGGCTTTTCTGCCCACCGACAAGCTCGACGCCCTTGAACGCCGTTTCGATTCCATCGAGGCGGCCATGTCGGGCAGTCCCGATCCGGAAGCCTATGTGCGGCTATCGAAGGAATATTCCGAGCTCTCGCCCATGGTCGCCAAGGTGCGCGAATACCGAGCAGCGCTTTCTGATCTGGCCGGAGCCGAGGAGCTTGCCAAGTCGGGCGATAGGGAAATGGCCGAGCTTGCCTATGAGGAAATGGGCGCGCTCAAGGAAAAGATCGAAGCGCTGAGCCAGGAGATCCGCATTCTCTTGCTGCCCAAGGATGCGGCGGACGAAAAAAGCGCCATTCTCGAAGTGCGCGCCGGAACGGGCGGCGACGAGGCCGCGCTTTTTGCCGGCGATCTTTTCCGCATGTATCAGCGCTATGCCGAAGCGCAGGGATGGAAGGTAACGGTGATGGAAGCGTCCGAAGGCGATGCCGGCGGATACAAGGAAATCATCGCCAACGTCTCTGGAGCAGGGGTATTTGCCAAGCTCAAATACGAATCGGGTGTCCATCGCGTGCAGCGTGTGCCCGATACCGAGACGTCGGGGCGCATCCACACGTCGGCGGCCACGGTCGCCGTGCTTCCCGAGGTCGAGGATATCGACATCGAAATCCGGCCCGAAGACATCCGTATCGATACGATGCGGGCTTCGGGCGCCGGCGGACAGCACGTCAACACCACCGATTCGGCGGTGCGCATCACTCATATCCCCTCGGGGATCGTGGTGACGTCGGCAGAAAAATCCCAGCACCAGAACCGGGCCAATGCCATGAAGGTGCTGCGCGCGCGGCTGTTTGACGAGCAGGAGCTCAAGGCCTCCTCCGAGCGGGCCGAGAGCCGCAAATCCCAGGTCGGCTCGGGCGATCGATCCGAGCGTATCCGGACGTATAATTTTCCGCAGGGACGGGTGACCGACCACCGGATCAATCTCACGCTCTACAAGCTGCCCCAGATTATAACGGGTGAAGCGCTGGGCGAAGTGATCGATGCGCTGATCACCGAAAATCAGGCAGCCCAGCTGGCGGCGATGGAGCAGGGGGTCTAAAAGAGACCGACGGCCGCATCTGCCCAGACAATCAGGACCAGGCCGATAACCAGCCCCATGATTGCCAGTTTCGCCGCTGGGCCCGACAGCATCCGAGCGGAAAATTCAAAAGCGATGCCGATTGCTCCGAGCAGGATAGCCGCAAAGACGAAATCGAACGCATCCCAATCGACCTCGCTTGTGAACTGCATGGCAATCAGCGGAATGGCCAGAACGGTGATCAATCCCGTCCAGACAAAAGGGCGCCAGCGGCTGGCCTGGGGTATGGGATCTATTGGGGTGGCCATGAGGCGTCTCGATTGGAACATTGGGGCGATGCCCTCATATTCAGCTGCGATCAGGGCGGAATAAAGGACCAGCGATGCAGTTTGGCGTTCTCAATATCGGCCGGACCTGGCGTTCGCTTCGGGACCGTCTAGCGGCCGCGGACATTCCGACGGCGGCGCTCGATGCGCAATTGCTGGTTCGCCACGTTCTCGGACTCGATGCCACCGGGCTGATCGCCTCGGAAACCGATCCGTTTCCCAGTGGAAAGCTGGCCGAACTCGAATCGCTGGTTGCCCGCCGTCTGGCTGGAGAGCCCATGGCCCGCATCCGTGGTGTGCAGGAGTTTTATGGCCTTGATTTCGGGCTCAATGCCGCAACGCTCGTTCCGCGACCGGAAACCGAGATGCTTGTCGAGTTCGGGAGCACCGAGCTCAAATCCCACCTTAAGCCGACCATCGCCGATCTGGGGACCGGGACAGGCTGTATCGTTCTGGCGCTGCTTGCCAATCTGCCATCTGCCCGTGGGACGGGTGTCGATATTGCTGCCGATGCGCTTGTTCAGGCCAAGGCCAATGCCCAGGCGCTCGGGCTTGCGGACCGGTTCGTCATGCGGCATGGAAGCTGGCTTTCGCCGCTGAGCGGTGACAAATTCGATCTTATCGTTTCCAACCCGCCCTATATTGCCAGTGCGACGATCGAGGCGCTTGAGCCGGGGGTCAAATCCTTCGATCCCATTGCAGCGCTCGATGGGGGTGCGGACGGGCTCGATCCCTATCGGATCATTGGGTCGCAAGCGCGGAACTGTCTTATGCCGGGTGGGGCGCTGGCCCTTGAAATCGGCTTCGACCAGGGTCACATGGTTAAAGAGCTTTTAAGCTCTGAAGGCTTTTGCGAGGTCGCCATTGCCAAAGACCTTGCCGGTCACGACCGCATGGTTACGGCCCGCGCACCAAAATGACACAGCGTCCGGGCGAATTTCTCCAAAAGCCAATATTTTTCTTGGAATGAGAAGGATATGCGGTTAGGTTGCCGGTGCTGACGCGGTGCTTGTTCATCGCGGTGGACCCCACCCTGACATCGGCGGCATAGAAGAAAGCCGTTCGCGGAACCCATCCTCCCAGAGGGTTGGCGCAGCATCAGACAGGGTCGGAGCTCACGCAGCCTTTTTGGGGAAACCAGAGAGAGCGATCGGCACAGCGCGGACCGGGAAGTCGGTTCGTGTCAGCCGAGTTTTGTGCCCGTCGCCCGGTTTTGGCGGCAAAGGCCCCTATTAAGCGCATACCTTCACGGAACGTGTTGAAGCGAGCACATGAGACCAAACCAGCAAAACAACAACAAGCAGCGTTCGCGCGGCCGGAACAACAACAATAACAATCAGCGGCGTGGCGGTGGTGGCGGCAATCCCTTGTCGCGCAGCTATGAAAGCAATGGCCCGGACGTCAAGATTCGTGGCAATGCGGCCCATATTGCAGAGAAATACACCCAGCTTTCCCGCGACGCGGCTTCGGTCGGCGACAATGTGATGGCCGAGAATTATCTCCAGCACGCCGAACATTATCTGCGCATCATCCTTGCCGCCCAGGCTCAGTATCAGCCGCGCCAGGACAACAGCGTCGACACCACACCCGACGATGATGACGACAACGACAGCGATAACGATCAGGGCAATTCGGGCAACAATACCGATCAGAGCTCTGAATCGTCGGACGGTGGCGATGGCGGATCGGACGAGCAGCGCGAACCGCGCCCGCGGCGCCAGCGCCGTCCGCGCCGTGAGCGGACCGAAGAAACCGCAGATGCGGTGGCGGAGGGCGAAAAGCCTGCCGCTTCGGAAACGGCCGCCAGCAAGGATACCGCTCCTGCTGCAGAAGAAGCACCCAAAAAGCCCCGCCGCCCGCGTCGCAAGAAAGCCGACGATGATGGCAGTGAGCCGGCTCCGGAGTTGCCGGCGTTCCTCACCGCAGGGCGCGAAACCGCTGCCGAATAGTGAGAAGCGGTCCGGCATCGCCGGATGCAAAGGTCCGGTGGACCTTTGAAAGCGCACGAACGCCCGACGACCCATGGTCGAAGGGCTGATGGATACGCAAATAAAAAAGACCGGGCCATCGTGCCCGGTCTTTTTCTTTTCGATTGTGCTCCTACATATCGATTGACTTGAGTCAGTGCCGGTCAAATCGGGCTGAGCTAAAATCCAGTCAACGCTTCGGGCGTTGTCTCGTGTGCCGCGAAGCGGGCACGGGCAGCGCGCCAGCAAAGGAGAGTTGAAGCATGAATATCGAAAAATACACCGAGCGGACGCGCGGGTTCATCCAGAGCGCGCAGCAGATGACCCTGTCACGCGGCCATCAGCAGTTTACCCCGCTCCATATCCTCAAAGTCCTGGTCGATGACCCCGAAGGCATGGCCACCGGGCTGATCGACCGTGCCGGTGGCAACGCGCAGGCGGTGCGGGCCGGGGTCGAAGAGGGGCTCAAAAAGCTCCCATCTGTCTCCGGCGACAATGGTCAGATTTACCTCAGCCGCGAATTGGCCCGGGTGTTCGAGACGGCAGAAGCGGCAGCGCAGAAGGCCGGCGATTCGTTTGTCGCCGTCGAGCGCATGCTTCTGGCGCTGACCATTGAAAAAGACACCGATGCGGGCAAGATCCTCGCCTCGGCCGGGGTCACCGCCAATGGGCTCAACGCTGCCATCGAAGCGATCCGCAAGGGCCGCACCGCCGATTCGGCGAGCGCGGAGAACACCTATGATGCGCTCAAGAAATATGCACGCGATCTGACCGAGGACGCGCGCGAAGGCAAGCTCGACCCGGTGATCGGCCGTGACGAGGAGATCCGGCGCACCATCCAGGTGCTTTCCCGCCGCACCAAGAACAATCCGGTGCTGATCGGCGAACCGGGCGTGGGCAAGACGGCGATCGCCGAGGGCCTCGCCCTGCGCATCGTCAATGGCGACGTCCCCGAATCACTGAAAAAGAAATCGCTGCTCGCGCTCGATATGGGTGCCTTGATCGCTGGCGCGAAATATCGCGGCGAGTTCGAAGAGCGGCTGAAATCGGTCTTGAGCGAAGTCCAGTCCGCCGAAGGGCAGATCATTTTGTTCATCGACGAAATGCACACGCTGGTCGGCGCGGGCAAGGCCGATGGCGCCATGGATGCCTCCAACCTCTTAAAGCCCGCTTTGGCGCGCGGCGAGTTGCACTGCGTGGGCGCCACGACGCTCGACGAATACAAAAAGCACGTCGAAAAGGATGCGGCGCTGGCCCGTCGTTTCCAGCCGGTGTTCGTCAACGAACCGAGCGTTGAGGACACGATTTCGATCCTGCGTGGATTGAAGGAGAAATACGAACTCCATCACGGGGTGCGCATTTCCGATTCGGCGCTGGTTTCGGCGGCAACGCTGTCCAATCGCTACATCACCGACCGCTTCCTGCCCGACAAGGCCATCGACCTGATGGACGAGGCTTCGGCACGGCTGCGCATGGCTGTGGATTCCAAACCCGAGGCCCTCGATGAACTCGACCGGCGCATCATCCAGCTCAAGATCGAGCGCGAGGCGCTGAAAAAGGAAGAAGACGACGCTTCGAAAACCCGTCTGGGCCGGCTTGAAGCCGAACTGGCCGGGCTCGAGGAAGAATCGGACGCCATGACCCAGCGCTGGCTCTCGGAAAAGGAGCGGCTGGCCGGGGGCACCAAGCTGAAAGAACAGCTCGATGCGGCCCGCACCGAGCTTGAACTTGCCCAGCGCAAGGGCGATCTGGCCCGCGCCGGGGAGCTTGCCTATGGGGTGATTCCCGATCTCGAACGGCGTCTGAAAGACGCCGAGGCCCATGAGGCCCAGCCGGGTTCGGACATGGTCGAAGAGGTCGTCACCCCCAACCATATCGCCCAGGTGGTCTCGCGCTGGACGGGTGTTCCGGTCGACAAGATGCTCGAAGGCGAACGCGACAAGCTGTTGCGCATGGAAGATGAACTCGCCAGGCGCGTCATCGGCCAGGCCGAGGCGGTCGCGGCGGTTTCGCGCGCCGTGCGACGGGCCCGTGCCGGGTTGCAGGACCCCAACCGGCCGATCGGGTCGTTCATGTTTTTGGGCCCCACGGGCGTGGGCAAGACCGAATTGACCAAGACGCTGGCCCAGTTCCTGTTCGATGACGAGACGGCGATGGTCCGGCTCGACATGAGCGAGTTCATGGAAAAGCATGCGGTTGCCCGACTGATCGGCGCGCCTCCGGGCTATGTCGGTTATGATGAGGGCGGTGTGCTCACCGAAGCGGTGCGCCGGCGGCCCTATCAGGTTGTCCTGTTCGACGAGATCGAAAAGGCGCACCCCGACGTCTTCAACGTGCTCTTGCAGGTGCTCGACGACGGGCGGCTGACCGACGGTCAGGGCCATACGGTCGATTTCCGCAACACGCTGATCATCATGACCTCGAATCTGGGGTCGGAATATCTGGCGGCCCAGCCCGATGGGGAATCGGTGGAGCTGGTGCGCGGCAAGGTGCTCGATACGGTCAAGGCATCGTTCCGGCCCGAGTTTTTGAACCGCGTGGACGAAATCTTGTTGTTCCACCGGCTCGAACGCGGCCAGATGGGCGCCATTGTCGATATTCAATTGAAGCGCCTACAAAAGCTGCTCGATACCCGCGAGATCACCATCGCGGTGACCGAAGTGGCGCGCGACTGGCTGGCCAATGAGGGCTATGATTCAGCCTATGGAGCCCGCCCGCTCAGACGTGTCATCCAGCGTGCGGTGCAGGACGAGCTGGCCGAAAAGCTTCTGGCCGGCGACATCACCGACGGCAGCACCGTCAAGGTCGATGCCGGCGATGGCGGGCTGGTGATTCTGCCGGTCATCGAGGGGGAAGTGGTCGATACGGCCGCGGAGTAGTTGACTGAAAAAATAATGGCCCCGGAAACGGGGCCATTATTTTAAAAATGGGGTGGGGCTCATCCCTGCCGCAAGATCTTGTCCATCGCCTTGCCCCGGGCCAACTCGTCGACCAGCTTGTCGAGGTGGCGGATTTCGCGCATCAGCGGGTCTTCGATTTCTTCCACGCGGATGCCGCAGATCAGGCCCTTGATGAGCATGCGCGCGGGATTGAGTTTGGGCGCGCAGGCAAAGAGGGTCTCGAAATCGGTCCGGCTTTCCAGTTGGGCTTCCAGAGCGTTCTGGCTGTATCCGGTCAGCCAGCAGATGACCTCATCGACCTCATTTTTCGTGCGACCCTTCTTCTCGGCCTTGGCGATATAGTGAGGGTAAACCGACGCAAAGCTCATCGTGTAGATTCGGTGCTTTTCCATTGCAGCTCCCGGTGCAACACCTTTCCATGAAGAGGCCGCACGTCAAATGCCCCGATGGGTCATACTGCGCCCAACGCCGCTCTGCCGGCAACCGGTGTTCGGTGCGTATATACGCAAAAGGGCCGCAGCTTTCGCCACGGCCCTTCGATCGATAAACCCGGGATCTTACGAGCGTTGGTAGTCGATGCTCGAGCAGAAGATCGCGGCCTGACAGCCGGTGATTTTCAGCGTATCGGGGCCGGTCATTTCGACGATGGCCTTGGCGTTGCCGCCATTGAGCGCAATTGTGCCTTCCCATTTGTTGGGGCCGACCTGAGTGCCCTGCACCACTTCCTGACCGACAAAGGCCAGATTCTCCTCAGTCCGCGAATCGCCCTGGATGTCGTTGAGAACCCCGCAAAGCTGGGTGCCGTCACCGCACATTTCGAACGTGAAGCTCGTGCCCCAGCGGTCGACCCAGGTCCCGTTGGGATCGAGATCCTGGGCGAAGGCGGGGGCGACGAAAAAAGCTGCGAGAGCGGCGGCGGCTAGAAGAGACTTCATCATGATCCATTCTCCATGGGGGCGCCGTCGACATGAAGGCGCGTTGTGTTTGAGTGTTAGTTCCCCGCACCTGAAAACGAGCTGAACGAAAAAAAGGTTGCCAGAAAGAACAAGATGACTGGCTGGGCGGGTTTGCGCAACATGTCCGAAGGCGCAGCCATCGTGGGGAAGACCAGGGGAGTGCATGCCGTCCATAGGCAAATCGCTCCGGTGGAGCGATTTGAGGCGCGAACGCCCGGAGCGCCATGCGCGAGGGCCGCGACGCCCGAGGATGACGCCGGGGAGTGGAGGCGCACAAGAAATTTTATCCCCCGGAGGTTTGGCGTGGGCAAAAGACTTCCCGGAGCGGATGGGACAATGGCCGCTTGCAAGGCGGCACGCGATGCCGCTTGTTTTGCGAAGGCCGATATGGGCATGCTTGGGCGAAGAGAGGAGGGCCTTGATGGTTGCCAATGGTTTGATTGTGGTCGTTGCCGCGATCCATCTCTATATCGTCTTCATCGAGATGACGCAGTGGAACAAGCCGCTGGGGCTCAAGGCCTTCGGTCTTGGTCAGGAGCTTGCCGACAAAACCACCGTGCTGGCGGCCAATCAGGGGCTCTACAACGGATTTCTGGCGGCCGGGCTCATCTATGGCCTTGCGGCAGCAAGCGCGGAGTTCAACGTGTTCTTTCTCGTGTGCGTTCTGGTGTCCGGCCTGTTCGGCGCGGCCACGGCGAGCCGGAAGATCCTGTTTATTCAGGCTCTGCCGGCTGCGTTGGCGCTTGGTGCCCTTTGGCTCGGGGTTTAGCGTTCGGGCGCTATTTGCGCCCCTTCTTGCCGAACCCTTTCGATCCGGTCTTGGCCGGACGGGGCGCATCGCCGGGGCCGGCTTCGCGCTTGGGCCGGGGCTTGAATTTTGGTTTGGCCTCGAATTTTGGCTTGGGCTCAAACCCTTCGCGGGCGCGGGGCGGCTTTGAGGGACCACGGCCGGCCGGAGCGATGGTGACGCCGCGTTCAAGACCGGTTCCGCGCTTGAGGTGCTGGGCAAACTCGTCGGCCTTGTCGGCGGCGATTTCGAAGCGGGTTTCGGTGTCGTCGATCTTGATCGATCCCACTTCGCGCTTGGTCACTCCGCCCGCCTTGCAGATCATGGGCAAGAGCCATTTTGGATCGGCCCGGTGTTTGCGTCCGAGCGAAAGGGTGAACCACACCCCGCCCACCATATCGGGTCCACGCGGTTCGCGCGGAGCCATGGGATCGTATGCCGGGCCGCCTTCGGACCGCTTGTCGCGGCGTTTGGATTTGGGGCCGTCGCCCGCAAGGGACACCGACGAGGTTTCCTCAGGTACGGGCCGGCTGGCCAATTGCTGGCGCAGGAAGGCCACGGCCAGTTGCTCGGGGGAAACCTTACCCAATAGCTCGGTCACGAACTCGGTTTCATGATCCTCGGGCATGGGTGCGGAGACCGCGGCGTCAAGGATCTGGCGGCGATAGCGTGCTTCGATATCGGCGATGGTCGGGGCAGAGACTGTGGTCGCCGAAAGCTTGGCCATGGCCAGGACCCGGGCTGCTGCCTTGCGCCGATGTTCGGCAACGACAAGCACGCAAACGCCTTTCCGTCCGGCCCGGCCGGTGCGGCCCGACCGGTGTAGCAGCGTCGCGGGATTTGAGGGGATATCGGCGTGGATCACCAGGTCGAGATTGGGCAGGTCGATGCCGCGCGCCGCAACGTCGGTGGCGACGCAGACATGGGCGCGTCCGTCGCGCATGGCCTGCAGGGCGCTCGAGCGTTCGGACTGGGCCAATTCGCCCGACAACGCCACGGCCGCAAAGCCGCGATTGGTCAGCCGCGCCGCCAGATGACGTACGGCCTCGCGGGTGTGGCAAAAGACCAGCGCGCTGGTGCTGTCGGATGTGAGCAGGGTATTGATGATGGCGTGCTCGCGCTCGTCGCGGTGGACCACCATGAGCTGGTAGTCGATGTCGGCGTGCTGCTCGGTCGCTGCCGTTGTCGCCACCCGAACAGCATCGCGCTGATAGGTCTTGGCCAGATCGGCAATGGCACGGGGAACGGTGGCCGAAAACAGCAGGGTGCGCCGCTCTTCCGGCGAAGCGGCAAGAATGAATTCGAGATCGTCGCGAAAGCCCAGATCGAGCATTTCATCGGCCTCGTCGAGCACGATGGCGCGCAGGGCGCCCAGATCGAGCGAGCGTTTGGTGATGTGGTCGCGCAGTCGCCCCGGCGTGCCCACCACCAGATGGGCACCACGGTCGAGTGCACGGCGCTCGTCGCGCATGTCCATGCCGCCGACGCAGGTGGCGATGCGAATGCCGGCATCGGCATAGAGCCAGGCGAGTTCGCGCTGCACCTGCAGGGCGAGTTCGCGGGTCGGCGCAATGATCAGCCCCAGCGGGGTCTGGGCCGGGCCGAACCGTTCGGCATCGCTCAGAAGTGTCGAGGCAATCGCTATGCCGAACGCCACGGTCTTGCCCGACCCGGTCTGGGCCGAAACCAGCAGGTCCGCCTCGTCGTGTGCGGGATCGAGCATTTCGGTCTGCACGGGGGTCAGCTGGGTGTAGCCATGGGCCGTGAGCGCGCTCGCCAGCGCAACGTGGATTGATGCCGGCAGGTCCGCCGGCGCGTGGTCAGTATCAGATGACATGATTGGGAGCCTTATGTTGAGGAGGCTATAGCAGAAGAGGGGCGGTTTGGGCCAGCGCTGATCTTGCGGGCGGTTTGGCGGCGCTTATCGCGCAACGGTCTTGACATGCGGGGTAAAAAATAAGAACATAAAGTGAACATGTGGGAGGTTTGTCATGTCGGCTACGGCCATCGACTATATTGAGCTCGACAGCGAAAATCTTGGGGCGAGCCGAACGTTTTTCACCGCGGCTTTTGGCTGGCGGTTCACCGATTACGGGCCCGATTATGCCGGCATCGAGGATGCAAAGCTCGATGGCGGGATCTCGCAGGCGGAGGGAGCACGCAAATTGCCGCTGGTCATTCTCTATACCTCCGATCTGGATACCGCAGAAGCGGCGGTGCGCGCGGCAGGAGGCGAGATTGTTCGCGAGCAGTTCGATTTCCCAGGCGGGCGGCGGTTTCATTTCCGCGAGCCGGGCGGGAACGAGCTTGCGGTCTGGAGTGAGCGGAGGCCTGGGGCCTAGCGCGTTCCCAGGATAAGCTGAAATGCTCTAGAGCCGTTCAGGATTTGATTGACTCAAATCCTTGGCTCTAAACCCCTGTTTTGTCGCGTGTCCGAACCGCAAAACCGTTTCCACTTTTGCTGGACACGCTCTAGTTCGCGGTGGTCGTGGCTGGTGCGGCGGCCACTGTCACCGGCGCGGTAACGGGCGTGCCGTCCTGCTCGACAAGGGCGCGGACCTGGGCGACCGTTGATGCAAATTCGGTCTGGTACTGCTGGGGCAGGGAGTTGGCCCGGGGGAGCTTGACGGCCAGGGGATCGACCGTGTTGCCGTTGATCTTGATTTCGTAGTGGAGATGGGGCCCAGTCGATTGGCCGGTCGAGCCCACATAGCCGATCACCTGGCCCTGGGTGACGCGGGCGCCGGGGGTGATCCCGTCGGCAATGGCGCTCATATGACCGTAGGCGGTGTTGTAACCATTGGCGTGGCGCAATTCCACATAGCGCCCATAGCCTGAATACCATTGGGCCATCTCCACGATGCCGTCGCCGCCGGCATAGATGGGGGTGCCTGAACGGGCGGCAAGATCGGTCCCGGTGTGCAAACGATAGTCGCCGAAGATCGGGTGGCGGCGATAGCCGTAGCGTGAGCGCAGCGTGCCGCCCCCTTCGAGCGGCCGGCGCAACAGGAACTGCTTTCCGGTTTCACCGTCGGGATTGTAAAAGTCGATCACCCCGTCTTCGGTCTGGAAGCGGAACAGCTCGCGCGTGGTGTTGGACAGGGTCAGAGCGACATAGAGAAGGTCCTGATTGTCTTCCTCGACGGTGCCCGAGAGCAGA
Organism: Pelagibacterium sp.; assembly: GCA_002723255.1. Classification (GTDB taxonomy): domain Bacteria; phylum Pseudomonadota; class Alphaproteobacteria; order Rhizobiales; family Devosiaceae; genus Pelagibacterium; species Pelagibacterium nitratireducens. The sequence continues at coordinate 54,480 of PBNW01000015.1, forward strand.
ATTTCAATCGAGTCGCCGGGCGAAACACGCCGGGTGAGATCGAGATCATAGGCATACATCGCCGCGATGCGGTCGATGGTTGCGTCGTCGAGCCCGTGCTTGCGGCCCGTCTCCCAGATCGAGCGGTAAATGGTGGGCAGATTGCCGACATTGACCTCTTCGGTGTCTTCCTCGGTAAATTCGATCTTTGGCGGCTCCAGCGCGGTCACGTAGCGGCCCTGATCGGTCAGCGCCACGGTCACACGGTGAGTGGTGTCGTCATAAATGCTCACGCGATAGGGAATAAGCGTCTGGGAGCCGCGCGATGCCCCAAACAGGATTCTGAGGCGCGTGCTCTCGGGCAGATCGGTCTGAGTATAGACGTTTTGCATGGCGCGCGTCACGGCGGCGACCATCTCGGTGGTGAACCCGTTGCGCATGAAGGCCTCGGCGAGCGGGGTCTCTTCGCGGATCGTCAAAACGCGCTCGGTTCGCAAACTCCCCATGTCTTCGGCCGCCCGCGTCTTGGGCATCACCGTAACGTTTTCGGCGACCCCCTCGACGGTGCCCGGTGCGATTTCAATGCCAAGTTCACGCAGGCTTGTCGATGGAGGCGCATAGGCCATAAGCGGGCCTTCCACATCCGTATAGGCACCTTCCACCGACAGGCGAACGAATTGGGCTGCGCTCATGTCGCTGATCGCCCGGTGCGGCGGGGCGGGGAGCTCGAGCGCAGCGGTCCTGACGGTGAGTTCTCCTTCGACGTCGGCTCCATATATATCGGTGCTGACCAGTTCGGCGGACGGATTGGCGCGCAGCGGCTCGTTTCGTGCGAGCAAAGCGACGGGGTCGTAGGTGGGGATGTCTTCGGAGAGCGCCGTCGAAGCTGTGGCCAGGGTTGCATTGATTGTCGTGAAGGGCTGGTTGCGGATGCGGGCAACACCGTCGACAACCTCGCGGATCGAGGCTTCTATGACCTCGAGGTCGGAATGGGTCTGGGTCACCGGCTTGGCGCGGCGCGTCTTTCCGACAAGCGATGTCGGGGCGGGCGTTGCGCCCTGAGATGCCGAGATCGAGAGCGCCTCGAAGGGCGTGGAAAACGTATCCTGCCCCTTAAAGGAGACCTGAAGCGCTCCAGCCATGAGCATAAAGGACGTTACGCCCGTCAATACCGTGCCGGCCAGCCAGGCAAAACTGATCTCGCGGCCCTGGGGCAATGCGCCTTCCGGGGATTTTACGGTCAGAGCCGGCGAATCCTCGTATCCTGTCGCCTTGAGCAGGGCGGCGTGGCGGTTGCGTTGCGCTGCGTTCAACTTTTCTTCCCCGGACCCTTGCGGCCAGCCAGATTATAGTGCGCATCAAAGGGATGTACGCGGCGGTGTCATATGTCAAGCAATGAGCCGGCCCGTCCAAGCCTCCGACACGGGGCTGAGCACATAAGGATCGATGCTCGGAAAATGTGGCCAGACTTGGAATCTCGGGCGCAAAAGAACCGGCGGCGGCGCGTTTTTTCCCGGACTGTCAAAAAAGTGTCGTTGAAGGTGATTTGGCGTGTTGACAGCGAAAGAGCCTACCCATATAACGCCCCCACTGCAGACGCGGTGGCGCCCTGAGCGCCCGGCGTTGCGGCTTCAGAACAAGGCGGTTGGCTCTGCCGGAAATTTCCGGAAGCTGGTCACTGTTCTCTGAAGCTCTTCTCGAAACGTCCTTGAGGCGTTTGTTTTTTGACATTGTAGATATTGTTGGAAAGGGAAACGTGGCCGGCGGGCTTTGTTTTTGCGGATGGTTCTTTTAGGACTGTCGACAAAGACTTTAGTTTGATGGGTGCACGTTTTTCTTGAGGTACACTCTTTTCCTTTTGTTTATCGGAAGGAAGGTGTGTGTCCTCGTCAATGTGCATACGTCTAACGATTGTTAAGTCAGAATATCAAACTTGAGAGTTTGATCCTGGCTCAGAACGAACGCTGGCGGCAGGCTTAACACATGCAAGTCGAACGAAGTCTTCGGACTTAGTGGCAGACGGGTGAGTAACGCGTGGGAATCTACCCAGTTCTCTGGAATAACTGATGGAAACGTCAGCTAATACCGGATACGCCCTTTTGGGGAAAGATTTATCGGGATTGGATGAGCCCGCGTAAGATTAGCTAGTTGGTGGGGTAATGGCCTACCAAGGCGACGATCTTTAGCTGGTCTGAGAGGATGATCAGCCACACTGGGACTGAGACACGGCCCAGACTCCTACGGGAGGCAGCAGTGGGGAATATTGGACAATGGGGGCAACCCTGATCCAGCCATGCCGCGTGAGTGATGAAGGCCTTAGGGTTGTAAAGCTCTTTCACCGGTGAAGATAATGACGGTAACCGGAGAAGAAGCCCCGGCTAACTTCGTGCCAGCAGCCGCGGTAATACGAAGGGGGCTAGCGTTGTTCGGAATTACTGGGCGTAAAGCGCACGTAGGCGGATATTTAAGTCAGGGGTGAAATCCCGGAGCTCAACTCCGGAACTGCCTTTGATACTGGATATCTAGAGACCGAGAGAGGTAAGTGGAACTCCTAGTGTAGAGGTGGAATTCGTAGATATTAGGAAGAACACCAGTGGCGAAGGCGGCTTACTGGCTCGGAACTGACGCTGAGGTGCGAAAGCGTGGGGAGCAAACAGGATTAGATACCCTGGTAGTCCACGCCGTAAACGATGTCAACTAGCCGTTGGGGAACTTGATTCTTTAGTGGCGCAGCTAACG
>PBNW01000016.1 GCA_002723255.1 Pelagibacterium sp.
TCAGCAGCAGAGGTGCCGTCTCGCCAAGGGCCTGGGCCACACCGATGATGGTGGCGGTCAGAATGCCGGGGAACGTCAGCGGCAGAACATGGTGGAACACGGTCTGGTTGCGCGAGGCACCAAGCCCGAGCGCCGCCTGACGGAGCGAGGGCGAAACAGCACGCAATGACGAGCGGGTCGCAATGATGATGGTGGGCAGGGTCATCAGGGTCAGCACAAGGCCGCCAACCAGCGGTGCCGAGCGCGGCAGGCCAAGATAGTTGATGAACACAGCCGCGCCGAGCAAACCGAAGACGATGGAGGGCACGGCCGCGAGATTGTTGATGTTGACTTCGATGAGGTCGGTCCAGCGGTTCTTGGGCGCGAACTCCTCAAGATAGACCGCGCTGGCAACGCCGAGCGGAACGGCCAGCACGATCACCACCATCATCATGTAGAGTGAACCCATGAACGCGCCGGCCAGACCAGCCGAAGCAGGAGCGGAGCGGCTATCGACATTGGTAAAGATGTGCCAGGCGAAATCGAAGCTTATGGCACCCTCCTCCAAGAGCCGATCGGCAAGCTGGCGTGTCTGGGGAGAAAGCTGCTGGCGCTCGTCAGCCAGCGAACGGTCGATGGTGCCCTTGAGCCAGTTGTCGGTGTTGGCGGAGGCCAGTATTGTCACCGGCACGGTCTGCCCGAGCACGTCGGGATTGGCGAAATAGCGATCGCGCAGCTGGAAGCGGGCGGCCGATGTTACGAGTTCGAGAACATCGCGGCTTTCGATTTCCAGATCGGGCACGGCGGTGCGAACAGCGGTTTCGACGATGGCGTTCCAGTTGGACAAAGTAACGTCGCGCTGCCACTGAACCATCGCCGCTTGATAATCGGCATCGGACGCGCTGTCCGAACGGTCTGGCTGGGGACCGCCTTCAACCAGTTCGGGATCGAAATAGGCTTCGACATGCAGCGTTGACTGCCAGAAGGACGGCAGGCCCTTGGAGATGATCATCCCGAACAGGATGGCAACGAAGCCCAGCGCAGCGGCAATCGACAGGATGCCGGCCCAGCGAAACATGGTTTCATTGCGATGGCGCCGCGCAAGACTCTTGCGAACGCGTTCGCGCTTGGCATCGCTGGATTCGGGGCTGGAGAGCAATGTGTCGACCATGGCTATTCGTATTGCTCCCTGAACTTGCGGACGATGTAGAGTGCCAGGACGTTCAGCAGCAGGGTCATGACAAAGAGTGTCAGGCCAAGCGCGAAGGCCACGAGAGATTGAGGGCTGGTGAAATCGGCATCGCCGGTGAGCTGATTGACGATGCTCACGGTCACGGTGGAGGTGGGCTCGGCCGGATTGAAGCGCAGCACGGGGCTGTTGCCGGCGGCCAGCACCACGATCATGGTCTCGCCGATGGCCCGGCTGACGGCGAGCAGGATGGCGCCCACAACGCCGGGCAAAGCAGCCGGCAGCAGAACCTTGCGGATGGTTTCCGATTGCGTCGCGCCCAGCCCGAGCGAACCGTCGCGCATGGTGCGGGGAACCTGGGCGATGATGTCGTCACTGAGCGAATAGATGAAGGGGATGATCATGATCCCCATGACCACGCCTGCCGTCAGCGCACTTGTCGCCCTGATGTCCACACCGATCATGTTGCCCAGGCCGGCAAAGAACGGCCCCACGGTAACCAGGGCGAAAAAGCCGTAAACGATGGTGGGAATGCCGGCCAGCACCTCGATGATGGGCTTGACCACGTTGCGCACATTGGGGGGCGCGTACTGGGAGAGATAGATGGCCGACATCAAGCCAATCGGCACGGCAACCAGCATGGCGATGAGGCTGATCATGACAGTGCCCCAGAGCAGCGGCAGCAGGCCATATTCGCCAGCCGACCCGGTGCCCGAGCTCTGGAACCGGGGGTTCCAGGTGGTGCCGAAGAAGAAGTCGAGCGGGTTGATGAAGGAGAAAAACCGCAGGGCGTTGGCAAGCAGCGAAAGCACGATACCGAGCATGGTCAGCACCGCGACGGTGGAGCAGGCAATAAGGCCGATACGGACGGCGATTTCGACTTCGGTTCGGGCCCGCAGCCGCAAGCCGATGCGCCGCTGAGCAAAAAAGAGCCCGCCGGCGCCAAGCGCCGCGGCGGCGCCGATCACGGCAAGGAACGAAACGAGCTGGAAGGTCTCAAAGGCCTGGGCGGCAGCCAATTCCTCGGGCGCGGGCTCACCGACCACGCCAAATCCGTTGGCGATGGCCTGGACACGGTTGATGACGGCCTGCACCTGGACCTGGGTAAGCTGCGCCGTTTCAGGCGGCAGTTGTGCGAGAATGAAGCTGCGCGTGACCGTTTCGCTGAACAGCGCCCACAGGCCGAGCACGATGATTGCCGGAAGCAGCGCGAAAAGGGCGGCGAGAACGCCGTGATAGATGGGGCGCGAATGCAGGCGCTCGGTGCCACCGCTGGCAAGCCTGCGGCTGCGCGACCAGCCTATCTGATAAGAGAGCGTGAGAAGAACCAACAAAAGTGCGGCGATAACGAGAGCGTTCACGGCGAACTGGTCCTTCCAGATGGGCCGGGGCCTGGGACCCGGCGCGGACTGTAATTTATATGGAGGACCCCGGGATGGCCGGGATCCTCCGATCTTGCAAGTGCCGATTACTGCGGCTGATACTGGTCGCCATTGTTGAAGGCATCGAGCTGTTCTGCAAGGAACTCGCTCGAAGCAGGAACCAGACCAGCGCCTTCAAGCGTGCCACCGGAACCGGCCATCTGGTCGGACAGGAAGAAGGCAACGTAGTCTTCGATGCCAGGGATCACGCCGACATGAGCGCCCTTGACGTAGAACTGCAGCGGGCGGGAGATCGGGTATTCGCCCGAAGCGATGGTCTCGAGCATGGGCTCCACGCCGGAAACGGTTGCGACCTTGAGGGTGTCGCGGTTCTGGTCGTAGAAGGAGAGACCGAAGACGCCGATTGCTTCGGGGTTCGACTGCAGGCGAGCCAGAGTTTCGGTGTAGTCACCGGCGATCTCGACCACCACGTCCTGACGCGGGGTCAGGCAAGCGGCTTCCATGGCTTCCTCGTCCATTTCGGGCAGGCCGGCTTCTTCGCAACCAAGCGCCAGAACGCGCTCGTCGAAGACTTCACGGGTGCCGTGATTGGTGCCGGGGATGGCAACGAAGATGTCCTGGTCGGGAAGCGAAGAGTCGATTTCGGACCAGTTGGTGTAGGGGTTGTCGACCATTTCGCCATCGACCGGAACCTGAGCGGCAATGGCCTGATAGAGATGGACGGGTTCGAGAGCGAAATCGCCCTGGTCGATACCAGTGGCGAACACGATGCCGTCAAAGCCGAAGATCACTTCGCGAACGTCTTCGACGCCGTTGGCAACGCAGCCTTCAAGCTCGCTGGCGCTCATCTTGGACGAGGAGTTGGCGATGTCGAGGGTCGCTTCACCGACGCCTTCGCAAAGCTGACGCTTGCCGCCGCCCGAGCCGCCGCCGGCAACGTTGGGCGTGTTGTAATCGGGGAATGCGTTACCGAATTCCTCGGCAACGATCGAGGAGAACGGCAGAACGGTCGACGAGCCGGCGATCTGGATGGTGTCGCGGCTCTGAGCCTGGGCAGCGGTTGCGCCAAGAGCGGCAACGACGGCCACCGCGGCGGCGCTGGCGTAAAGTGCGGTTTTCATGATTCTGATCTTCCTTTGTGTCAGAAGCGTCCGGGCATTTTTGCCCCTTGGGTTTGATGAAGCCGGACATGTGTCCTTGCGGCTCCATCTCGAAAACAGGGGCAACCTAGGACCGGCAGCTAAAGGTTCTATGTCTTTTTCGTGACACTTGGATGACAATATAAGATGCTGATATTGCAAAGAAAAATTCGCAGCGCCTTGTGGGAAACTGCGCATTGGCAACGTTTGTGACAAAGAGGCGGTCAGCGGGGCAGGAGGATTTCCACGCGTGTGCCCTCGCCCAGTTTCGAGCGTATGGAGAGCAGGCCGTGATGGCGGGCGACGATGTGTTTGACGATGGCCAGGCCCAGGCCCGTGCCCTTTTTCTTGCGGTTGGCTTCCGCATCGCCGCGATAGAAACGCTCGGTGAGGCGCGGTACGTGTTCTTCGGCGATTCCCGCGCCGAAATCGGTCACGGTGATGGCGTGGTGGGCACCTGAGCGGCTGGCGCCGGCGACCAATGCGATCTCCACCCTGCCCCCGTCGCCGCCATATTTGATGGCGTTGTCGGCAAGGTTTTCGAGGACCTCGAACAATTCCTGGCGGTCGCCGATGATGGTCACGGGCTCGTCGGGCAATTTGAGATCGAGAACAAGTTGGGCGGCGGTGACCTTGGGTTCGAGGGTTTCTGCAACCTCGCGCAGCAGCAGGTTGAGATTGACCTCGGTGGTCGGCTTGACGTGCTGGCGCAATTCGATGCGCGAGAGCGAGAGCAGATCATCGATCAGGCTCGACATGCGCTCGGACTGGCTGCGCATGATGCCCAGAAACCGGCCACGCGCCGCCTCGTCCTTTGCGGCCGGGCCCTGCAGTGTGTCGATGAAGCCCATGAGCGAGGTCAGTGGGGTGCGCAATTCGTGGCTGGCATTGGCGATGAAATCGCCGCGCATGCGGTCGGTGCGCTTCTGCTCGGTGAAATCGTAAAGGGTGATCGCAACGAAACTGCGCTCCTCGCTGGGCCGATAGGGGACGACGGACGCGCGGTACCAGGTTTCGTTGGGCACCGGGATGTGCAGTTCGCTGCCTTGGGCGGTCCCGGTCTCGATGGCCTTGTCGATGGCTTCGACGAGATCGGGATCACGCAGGGTGAAGGCCAGAGGATCGCCGGTTCGGGCACGGGGAAAGCGTTTGAGCGCCGCCGGGTTGCGATAGATGAGCACGGCGCGTTCATTGATGATGAGGCAGGGTTCGGTCAGAATATCGGAGAACTGCTCGACGGCCCCGTCGATACCGACCAGCGCGCCGGCCTGTTTGGTTTCGACATCGGAATTGAGTGAAGCGCGCGTTGCGATGGCGGTTATGGCGGCGATTGCAAGAATCACCACGCCCGAATCGAGGAGAGCGAGCCTGCCCAATACCGCCAATGCCAGAACAATAAGCACGGCAGCGCCGCCGACCAGCAGCGGTGAAACCATGACGATCGGCCGGCCCACCTCGGGTCGCGTCCTCACCCTCTGTCCTGTGCTCATTGCAAATGAATCATCAATCATGACAATGGCCATATAGCGCGTGCATGACAATGGCATGATGCAACGGGCGCATCCGATTATGACAGCTGCGACACAAAACGCCGAAGAGGACTTGATCTATATGGACGGCTTCGACCTCGAAAATCCCGAACTCGACGAAACGATCAAGGATCGGGCGCTGACCAGCGGCGGCTATCCTTACACCGAAAAGATGAAGACCAAGGATTACGAAAAGCATCTGCGCGCTCTGCAGATCGAACTGGTCAAGCTTCAGCGTCATCTGGCCGAGAGCGGGGAACGTGTGCTGGCGCTGTTCGAGGGGCGTGACTCGGCCGGAAAGGGCGGCACGATCAAGCGCTTTCTGGAAAACCTCAATCCGCGCAACGCGCGCACCGTTGCTTTGCCCGTCCCCTCGGATCGGGAACGGACGCAATGGTATTTCCAGCGTTATGTGACGCATCTGCCATCTGGCGGCGAGATCGTGCTGTTCGACCGCTCATGGTACAATCGCGCAGTGGTCGAGCCCGTCATGGGCTTTTGCACGCCGAGCCAGACCGAAAATTTCCTGCATGAGGCGCCGCCTTTCGAGCGGATGATCGCCGAGGAAGGCATCCATCTGTTCAAGTTCTGGCTCGAGATCGGGCGGGAAATGCAGCTCAAGCGTTTCCACGACCGCCAGCACGACCCGCTCAAGATCTGGAAGCTGTCGCCGGTCGATCTCAAGGCCCTGGAAAAGTGGGACGAATACACCAAGGCGCGCAACAAGATGTTTGTGGCGACCGATACGCCGGACACGCCCTGGACGCTGATCCGGGCCAATGACAAGAAGCGCGCCCGGATCGCCGCGATCCAGTCGGTTTTGTGGCCCATCGATTATGCCGACAAGGATTTTTCGGCCATCGGGGAAATCGACCACAAGATCGTCATGTCGCCCGAAGGCTTCCTCGCCAAGACCGGATAGGCTATGGCGGGACGCAAAACGGGGAGGATACGCGTGAGCCGGACAGCAGTTTCCATCGGGGAAGCGATGATCGAAATGAGCGGGGGCGAGGATCGCACCTACAGGCAGGGCTTTGCCGGGGACACGCTCAACACCGCCTATTACCTCAACGCGCTTCTCGATGCGGACTGGCGGGTGCGCTATGCGACCGCCGTGGGCGACGACCTTTATTCGCGCCAGATGGTTGAGTTTATCGGGCAGACCGGGATCGATACAGGCGCGATCCGCACCATCAAGGGCAAGCGCGCCGGGCTTTACATGATCCATCAGGCCGATGGAGACCGCCACTTCACCTATTGGCGCGATACTTCGGCCGCAAAGCTGCTGGCGGACGATGCGACGGCGCTCGAGGCCGCGCTGGAGGATGCCGAGCTGATCTATTTTTCAGGCATCACGCTGGCCATTCTTGCACCCGAAGCCCGCGAGCGGCTGGTTGCGGCGGTTGGCGCGCGGCGGACAGCCGGGGCCATGGTGGCTTTCGACCCCAATGTCAGGCCTGCTCTGTGGGCCGACAACCAGAGCGTTGTTCATGCGCTGACGGAAGCGGCAAAGGTTTCGAGCATCGTCTTGCCCACCCACGCCGACGAGGTTCCCTATTTCGGCGATGCGGACGATGAGGCGACCGCGCGGCGCTATCTGGCGGCGGGCTGTGAGGAAGTCGTTGTCAAGAACGGCGCCGATCCGGCGCTTGTGGTCACAGGTGAGGGGGAGTGGCGTGTTGGCGCAAGAAAAGTCGCCAGCGTGGTCGATGCGACCGGAGCCGGCGACAGTTTCAATGGCGGATATCTGGCCGCGCGTCTGGGTGGCGCCAGCCCCGAACATGCTGCCAGGGCCGGGCACGCCACCGCCTCGGTGGTCATCGGCCATCATGGGGCATTGATCCCCAAGGAAGCACTCGGGAAAGCCGGCTAGTGCTTTGAACCTTTGTCGAAGCCGCGCCGGATGGTTCGAAGGCCGAGGAATACGGCGATCAGCGCGACGGGCGAGAGGATAGAGATGGCAAGCGTCTTGTCCCAGCCTGTCGCCTCCAGCGGTCCTGCCAGCGCGTAGCCCAATATGCCGATCAGATAATAGGTGATGGCGATGGTCGAAAGGCCTTCGACGGTGTGCTGGAGCCGGAACTGGCTGCGGGCCGTTTCGGCGATGGTTTCGAGCACCGATTTGTTCTGGATCTGCATATCGAGGCTGATGCGCACATTGAGCAATTCGACGGCCCGCTCGAGCTTATCGAGCAGGACGGCGAGCCGCTTGTCCATGGCCTCGCAGGTGGCCAACGCCGGCTCGACCCGGTTGCCGATAAAGCTCGAAAGCGAGGAGCCCTGCCCCAGGGTCGTTTCGCGCAGCTTTTCGAGCCGGTTGCGCAGGATCGCGCCATAGGCATAGGCGGCGGCGAAGCGATAATTGAGCTGCTCGGAAATCTGCCCCGAGCGCACGGCAAGCGCGTGCAGGCTCTTAAGCCGATCCTGCACCGCATCGGTGGTTTCGACCGCCGAAAGGTCGGTCATCACATCGGTCAGGCCCATTTCAACGGCCCTTAGATCGGGGCCGGTCCGGCGGGCCAGCGGCAGGGCCAGAAGCGCCATGTTGCGGTAGGTCTCGATTTCGAGAATGCGGCGCAGGGTGATGGCGCGGCGCAGCGGCGAGAGCTTTCCGGCGGCAAATTCGAAGCGGATGAACTTGTCCTTGTCGGGCACGAAATCGGTGGCCAATTGGGCGTTGGCATGCTCGACGGCGACAAGACACAAGCTGGTGGGATTGAACGAGGGAAACACCCGCTCGGGCAATTCGGGCTCGTCCATCAGATCGACGCGCATGGCGCCCACCAGTTCGGCCTCGCCCAGAACGTCGAGCCCGATATCGGTGGGCCAGCTCTCGGCATCGGTCAGCGGGGTATACCACGTTATGGTGATGAATTCGGTGTGAAACTCCCAACTCGCGACCCGTTCGGGGGTGGTGAACTGGTACTGCCGGCTGGCATCGTCCTTGACCGCATGACCGTTGTCAGCCGCGAACTGGCGGAATTCTTCCATGGCCTTTCGCATGCCGCCCGAGCGATTGGGCACGGTCAGCACAAGACGGCGCACGCGCATACTGGGTGCAACGAGTTCGACAGGTCGCGCGTGCAGTTCGGCCAGAACCGCTTCGCGGTAGGGATGGTCAGCTATTGGTGCCGCGCACATTGTTTCCGAGCCTTTAAAACAATATCGCTCTACCCTACGCCCTCTGAAAAGCCATACCCATCCATCTTTGGTGTGATGCGCGCTTTTGACCTAGTAAGCCTTGCCTTCGCGCTCTTTCATATAGGCCAGTTCCTCGGGTGTGGATGGGCGCCCCAAAGCCGCGTTGCGAAGCGGAAACCGGCCAAACCGGGCGATGATGTCGCGATGCGCGAGGGCATAGGTGAGATAATCATCATGGCCCAGGGCTTTGAACAGCCTCACGGACTCTTGCTGAATTACAGCCGATTCCGAGTGCTGGTAAGGGGTGTAGGCAAAGAGCCTTTCATCGACCGAAAGCTCTGCGTCGAGGCCGCGCGAAACGATCTCCTGGGCCAGCGCCAGCGCCATGGTGTCGGATGCAAACGCCCTGGCGCTGTCGCGATTGAACTGTCGCGAGAGCTGGTCGAGCAGAATGATCTCTGCCAGCCGGCCCCTGGCCGTTTCGCGCCAGGTCCAAAGTTCGGAGCGAATGGCTTTTTCATGAGCATCGCCCAGGCGCGCCGCGCAGCGGGCATCGAATTCAGGGTCGTTGGCATACCAGTCTTCGAGCCCGTGTTCGACAAACCAGAAGTCGATTACATCATCAGGCTGCATGACCCTGTCTCCAATCTTGTTTTGTTCGCATTGTGGGTTTCGCCGCGGCCTTTGCCCGGCAATACTGGCGGGGAACTGATTCCCCTCGTTTGTCGGAGTGTGTTTCACAAATGGTTGCTTGGTCCAGCCAGCAGGATGAGGCCCTCAAAGCCGTGGCAGCGTGGCTCAAGGACGAGAACGGGCCGCAGGTGTTCCGGCTGTTCGGCTGGGCGGGCACGGGGAAATCGACGCTGGCCCGGCATCTGGCCCAGGACGTCAAGACGGTCAAATATGCAGCGTTTACCGGCAAGGCGGCGCTGGTGATGCGCAAGCGCGGGTGCAAGGGGGCCTCGACCATCCACTCGCTTATCTATACGCGAATTTCCGAAAAGGAAGGCGAGCCGCGCTTTGTGCTCGACCCTGAATCGGCGGCGGCGGATGCCGATCTGATCGTCATCGATGAGGTTTCGATGGTCGATGAGGTGCTGGGCACCGACCTGCTTTCATTCGGCACCAAGGTTCTGGTGCTGGGCGATCCGTTCCAGCTTCCGCCGGTGCAGGGCGAAGGTTTTTTCACGGCGCAGGATCCCGACGTGATGCTGACGGAAATTCACCGGCAGGCGGCGGACAATCCGATCGTCAGACTTTCGCTCGATATCCGCGAGGGCCGCGGGCTCGATTATGGCACCTATGGCGAAAGCAAGGTTGTCTCGCGCCGCGAGGTCGACCAATCCGAAGTGCTCAACGCTGGTCAGGTGCTGGTGGGGCGCAACAAGACGCGGCTCGATTACAACAACCGGATACGGGAATTGAAGGGCCTGCCCACCGACATTCCGGTCAAGGGCGACCGGTTGGTGTGCCTGCGGAACAACCCGCAGAAAAAGCTGCTGAACGGGCAGATCTGGACGCTCAATTCGATCAAGAAGCGCGCCGGAGGCACCTTGGAAATGACCATCGATCCCGAAGAGGCCGACCGGACGTCAGTGCAGACCAAGGTGCGCGCGCATCAGAGCTTTTTTACCGGCGAGGATGCGGAAATGAGCTGGCAGCTGCGCCGGCAATACGATGAATTCACCTATGGCTATTGCCTGACCGTTCACAAATCGCAGGGCAGCCAGTGGGACAGCGTGTATCTGTTCGACGAGAGTTTCGTGTTTCGCGACGAGGCGCAGCGCTGGCTCTATACGGGCATCACCCGGGCGGCGGAGCGCATAACCGTCGTGCGCTAGACGCCCTGCAGCACCAATATCCCGACACGCTGCCGGTGCGCCGGATCGCCCAAACAGAAGAACGCGCGGCGGGTCAGGCGTCTTCGACGGGCTGAGCCTTTTGCAGGATTTCTGCGGCCTCGGGGTTGAGGGCCGTGCTTTTTTGCCGGGGCTTGAACGAAGGGGTTGGCCGGGGGCCCGTGACATTGCCGAACATGAGCGTGGCACCCTCGCTTAGCCCACCGGCGATATCGAGTTCGAACCGCGCCTTGTCGCGCTCGCGGACCTGCTGGAGAATGTCGGCGGCCTCTTCTTCATCGACGCCCAGACCGACCAGGGTCTCGTAGCCGAAGACAAACGCCGATTCGAGCATCTCGCGGATCTGATAGTCCACGCCCAGGTGAACCAGTTCGACAGCGTGCTCGCGGTCGAAGGCACGGACATAGAGCTGTGCGAGCGGGTATTCGGATTTGACGCGCTCGGCGATCCGGGTCGCGTCGGCGGGTCTGTCGATACAGACCAGAATTGCCGTGGCGGTCGATGCACCGGCGGCGTGGAGGATTTCGGGGCGTGTGCCGTCGCCGTAATAGATCTTGAACCCGAAATTGGCTGCCGCCTGGATCATTTCGACGTCGTTGTCGATGATGGTGACATCGACGCCCTTGGCCAGAAGTGGCTGGCTGACGATCTGGGAAAAGCGGCCAAAGCCGATGATGAGAACCGTGCCAGCCAGGCCGTCGGCAATTTCAACGCCGTCGAGATTTGGTGCCTGGCGCGGCATCATGCGGTTCATCGCTATGATGGCGATGGGGGTGAGCACCATCGAGACAATGACGGTGCTGGTGAGAATGGCATTCATTTCCGCATCGAGGATGCCCACGCCAAGGGCCGCAGAAAACAGGACGAAAGCGAACTCGCCGCCTTGCGCCATGAGCACCGAACGCTCGAGCGCCTCGCCATGGCTGGAGCGTAGCAGGCGGGCGATGGCGTAGATGCCGGCGAATTTGACGGCCATATAGACGATGACGGCCACGATGATGAAGGGGTAGTTCTGGGCGATGACGCCCAGATCGAGCGACATGCCAACGGCAATGAAAAACAGCCCGAGCAGTATGCCGCGAAACGGCTCGATATCGGCTTCGAGCTGGTGGCGGAAGGTCGATTCGGAGAGAAGGACACCGGCAAGGAAGGCGCCCATGGCCATGGAAAGCCCACTCATGTTCATGGCCAGCGCGGCGCCGAGCACGACCAGCAGGGCGGCGGCGGTCATCACTTCACGGGCATGGGCATTGGCGAGAATGCGGAACAGGGGATTGAGCAGGAAGCGCCCGACCAGCACAAGGCCGACCAGCGCACCGACGGCGATTGCGATATCGATCAGGCGCTGGCTCATGGTTACGGTTTCGGCCTGCGGGGCAATGAACGCCACAAGGGCCAGAAGGGGCACGATGGCGAGGTCCTCGAGCAGGAGGACCGAGACCATTTTCTGGCCGGCCGCGGTCGAGATTTCCCCGCGCTCCTCAAGCACCTGAAAGACGATGGCCGTCGAGGTCAGCACAAAGCCGAGCCCGGCGATCAGGGCAATTGTCGGCGACAGGCCCATCAATATTCCGGCCCCCGTCATCAGTGCGGCGCAGGTTGCAACCTGCAGGACGCCGAGCCCGAAAATCTGTTTGCGCAGGCTCCAGAGGCGCTGGGGCTGCATTTCGAGCCCGATGATAAACAGGAACATGACGACGCCGAGTTCGGCGGTGTGCAGGATGGTGTCGGGGTGGGTTATGACGGCAAGGCCGAACGGGCCGATGGCGAGACCGGCGGCCAGATAGCCGAGCACGGAACCGAGACCGATTCGCTTGAAAATGGGAACGGCAACGACACCGGCCGCCAGAATCCCGACGACTGGAAGAAGATCAAAACCATGTGCCGCTTCACCAGCCATCCTGTTCCCCGATGTATCGATTGTCCCGCTACGCTAAGCCAGACCGAAGCGTGCGACAAGGTGCTTGACAGTGGTGTGCCGGTGTTTTAGTTATATAGCACACTACACGGAAGCACACATGACCCAGTGGCGCGACGACCAACCGATATTTCTGCAAATCCGGCAAAGGATGATCGAGATGATCCTCAACGGGGCGATCAATGAGGGCGACCCCCTGCCCTCTGTCCGACAAGTGGCGACCGATCTTTCGGTCAACCCATTGACGGTAACCAAATCATACCAGTCACTGGTGGATATGGGCACCGTGGAAAAACGCCGGGGGCTCGGCATGTATGTGACCGAGGGGGCGCGGGCTGCCCTTCTGGCCCATGAAAGAGACAAATTTCTCAAAGAGGACTGGCCGGCGATTGCGGCGCGGATTTCAGCGCTCGGGCTTTCCACCGGTGATCTGCTCAAAGATGGAGACGAGAAATGACCGCTGAAAACCCGATCGTTTCCGCGCGCGGTCTGCGCAAGCAGTTCGGCAAGAACGAGATATTGCACGGGCTCGATTTCGACATTCCGGCCGGCCGCATCTACGGGCTGGTCGGGCACAATGGCGCGGGCAAGACCACGACGCTCAATGCGCTGCTGGGCCTGACCCAGTGCGAGGGCAAGATCGAGGTTTTAGGGCTCGACCCCTTCGCCAACCGCGCCACGCTGATGAACGATGTGGCGTTCATATCCGACGTCGCATCCCTGCCCCGGTTCCTTCGGGTGCGGGAGTTGTTTGCTCTCCTAAGCAACATCCATCCCAATTTTTCCCAGGACAAGGCACGCGATTTTCTTTCGGGCACCGACATCAAGCCCGAAGCCAAGATCAAGAACCTTTCCAAGGGGATGATCGCCCAGCTTCATCTTGCCGTGGTCATGGCGATCGACGCCAAGCTTCTGGTGCTGGACGAACCCACGCTGGGACTCGACATCACCTATCGCAAGCGGTTTTACCGGCGGCTGCTCGAAGACTACATGACCGAGGAGCGCACGCTCTTGATCACCACCCATCAGGTGGACGAAATCGAGTTCATGCTCTCGGACATCATGTTCATCCGCGATGGTGAGCTGATCGTCCATATGCAGATGGAAACGGTCAACACGCGCTATTGCCAGTTGGTGATTGCCGACCCCACCCATCTCGATGCCGCCAGGGCACTAAATCCAGTCTATATCGAAAGCCGGTTCGGCCAGACGGTCATGATCTTTGACGGTGTGGACCGCGAAACACTGGCACCGCTGGGCCAGATTTCCACCCCGAGCCTTTCGGACCTTTTCGTCGCGCTCATGCAGCGTGAAACTCATAATGCGGGAGCTGCCTGATGCAGGCCTTCATTGCGCTTATCAAACGCGAATATCTCGAGCATCGCGGCGCGTTCATCTACGGCCCGATCCTGTTGCTGGCACTGGGATCTCTGGCGGCGATCTATGCCGTGTTCGGGACCGATTTCCGCGGCGAGTTCAGCGGAACCCTGCCCACGGTGCTGCGCTTTTACGAAACGGCCTTTGCACTGGGGGCGGCAGGGTGGCTGGTTTATCTGATCATCATGCTGTTCTTTTACTACGGTGATGCCTTTTCGGCCGACAGCCGCAACAATTCGATGCTGTTCTGGAAATCGATGCCCCAGAGCGATCTGAAAATCTTCGGGTCCAAGGTGGCCGCATCGCTCACGGTGTTTCCCACGGCGATCCTGCTTGCGCTGGCCATCACCGGGGTGATCGCCTATCTGCCGACAGTGGTCGCCAGCAATTTCCTTGGCGGGTTCGCACCGCCAACCATAGGGGAAACGCTGGGCGCCTGGGTCAACATCATGGCCTCGGCCATCGTGCTGTTTGCGATCGCCCTGCTCTGGTACCTGCCGTTCCTGGCGTGGGTGGGGCTGCTGGGCACCATATTCAAACGCTGGGCCATTCCGCTGGCCTTCCTGATACCGGCGGTGATCGGGCTGTTTGAACGGGTCGTGATGCGCAACATATTGCAGGAGGGCGCCTTTTGGGCCTTCATCACGCAGCGGTTCGAACTGAGTTTCGAGGGCCTCGATTTCGAGGGCTACTGGCTGGCCGGGCAGCCCTGGAACGGATTGGAACTGGCTACACTGATGCTATCAGGAGTCGATTGGATCCAGCTTGTCGGCGGGGTCGCGGTTGCCGTGGTTCTTATCTATGCAGCCAGCGAGTATCGCAGGCGATATATCCTGACCTGAACCATTCCTAGTCGTACGGTCGAACCGGAAAAGTCTCCAACTTTTTCTGACCACACTCAAAAGGGCCGCCCTCCGGGGCGGCCTTTTTCGTTTACGCCATTGTCGGCATTGAGAACTGTGCGCCTTCCTTGAGCCCCGAGGGCCAACGGGCGGTGACGGTCTTGGTGCGGGTCCAGAACTTTATCGAATCGGTGCCGTGCTGGTTGAGATCGCCGAAGGCCGAGGCCTTCCAGCCGCCGAAGGAATGGTAAGCCAGCGGGGTGGGAATGGGCACGTTGATGCCCACCATGCCGATATTGATGCGCGAGGCGAAATCGCGAGCCGTATCGCCATCGCGGGTAAAGATGGCGACGCCATTGCCATAGGGGTGCCTGAGCGGCAGCGAAAGGGCCTCCTCATAGGTGGGGGCACGAACGACCGAAAGCACCGGGCCGAAAATCTCCTCGCGGTAGATGTCCATGTCGGGGGTGACGCGGTCGAACAGCGTGCCGCCGACGAAATAGCCGTTTTCATATCCCTGCAAGGAGAAGCCGCGACCATCGACGACGAGATCGGCGCCCTGCGCTTTGCCGCTGTCGATGAGCGAGAGGATGCGCTGCTGCGCCGCGCTGGTGATCACCGGGCCAAGGTCGGTTGCGGGATCGGTGTAAGGACCGATTTTCAGGCCTTCGACGCGTGGCGTGAGCGCGGCGACCAGACGGTCGGCGGTTTCCTCGCCGACCGGGACGGCGACCGAGATTGCCATGCAGCGTTCGCCCGCCGAGCCATAGCCGGCACCGATCAGCGCATCGGCGGCCTTTTCGATATCGGCGTCGGGCATGATGATCATGTGATTCTTGGCGCCGCCGAAGGCCTGCACACGCTTGCCGTGGGCAGCGGAGGTCGCATAGATGTGCCGAGCGACGGGCGTGGAGCCGACAAAACTCACGCCGCCAATTTCATCGTGGGCGAGGATGGCATCGACGGCGGTCCTGTCGCCATTGACGACGTTGAGAATACCGGCGGGGAGGCCCGCCTCGATCATCAGTTCGGCCAGCCGCATGGGGACCGAGGGGGCGCGTTCGGAGGGCTTGAGAATGAAGGCGTTGCCCGCCGCAATGGCGGGGGCGAACATCCACATGGGGATCATGGCCGGGAAATTGAACGGGGTTATGCCCGCGCCTATGCCGAGCGGCTGACGCATTGAATACATATCGATCCCCGGACCGGCCCCTTCGGTGAACTCGCCCTTTTGCAGATGGGGGATGCCGCAGACAAATTCGGCGACCTCCATGCCACGCACGATATCGCCTTTGGAATCCTCGATGGTCTTGCCGTGCTCGGCCGAGAGCAGTTCGGCCAGTTCGTCCATGTGCTGGTTGACCAGAGCGACGAAGCGGAAAAACACCCGCGCCCGGCGCTGGGGATTGGTGGCGGTCCAAGCCGGCTGGGCTGCGGCTGCGGAGCTGATGGCGGCGTCGAGGTCCGTCTTATCGGCAAGGGCGAGTTTGGCCGAGACCTCTCCGGTTGCGGGGTTGAAGATTTCTGCCGTCCGGTCCGAATGGCCCGCAAATTGGGTGCCGTCGATGAAATGCCTGATGGTCTTCATTGCTCGCTCCGTGAAAAATCCCCGCGAGAATGAACGTCTATTATTATAGCATCAACGTGATAGATTTCACATTCGATGTGCAAAAACCGTAGAGCCAAATGAACTGGGACGATATTCGAATATTCCTGGCGATCGCGCGCGCGGGGCAGATCCTGGCCGCGGCGCGGGGACTGGGCGTCAATCATGCGACGGTGGCGCGGCGGTTGGGTGCGCTTGAAGACTCCATGGGCGCGCGGCTTTTCGTGCGGCGCACCAATGGGTGCGATCTGACCGCGGAGGGTGAAGCCCTGCTCGAGCGCGCCGAGCTCATGGAAACCGCTGCACTCAGCGCGCAATCGGTGATCGGGGGCACCGATGCGGCGATTTCGGGCACCGTCAGGGTTGGGGCGCCGGACGGGTTCGGGGTGGGGTTTCTGGCATCGAGGCTGGGCCAGTTGCGCGCCCGGCATCCGGGCCTGACGGTGCAACTGGTGCCCGTGCCGCGCAGCTTTTCACTATCGCGCCGTGAAGCCGATATCGCGATTACCGTGGCGCGGCCGACCGAGGGGCGGCTGGTGTGTCGCAAGCTTGTCGATTACCGGCTCGGGCTCTACGCATCGTCCGACTATGTCAAACAGCGCGGCCTGCCCAAAACGGTGGCCGATCTGAAAGATCATAGTCTTGTGGGCTACGTGGAGGATTTGATTTTCACGCCCTCGCTCGATTATGCCCGCGACATCTGGAAAGGCTGGCGCTCCGATATCGAGGTGTCGAGCGCACTCGGTCAGACCGAGGCGGTCCGGGGCGGCGCCGGCATCGGCATCCTGCACGATTTCCTGGCGCACAGACATGGCGAACTGGTGCCGGTCTTGCCCGAACTGGGACTGGTGCGGAACTACTGGACGGTGATGCACGAGGATGTGCGAGCGATCAAACGGGTTTCGGTGGTGGCCGATTTCATCGCCGAAACCGTGTCGCTGGCACGCGAGGACTTCTCCCGGACAGGGCGCGCCTGATTCGAGACGGGGAAGTATGGAACAGCAGCAAGCCTTTGAGAATCCCTCTTATTCTTAAACCCACTCAAACATTCGTGCAGAACCGGTGAAGCAAAACAGGGTTGCCAGAGTTATGAAATCAGGCCAACATGATCATGGTCTTAACCAAGCGAAAGGAGGTGATCCAATGTCTAGTGAGATCCGCGCAGGCGGGAGCGACTTTGGGTATGAGGTGATTTCGACGAGGCAGCCCTCGGCGAAGTAAACCCTTCTCTCCGAACCGCTTGGTGCAAACGGTTCCAACGGTTCAAGTCACCCCGTGTGACGGTATCATGGAAGGACTGTTCGAGTTATCGGACAGTCCTTTTTCTTTTGGCCGCTTGATTGGCGTGCACGACGCGCCTAAATTGTCCATCGGCGTTTCACGATGGAACGCTTCATTTTTTAGATCTACGTTCTCAGGGCGGGGTGAAAGTCCCCACCGGCGGTGACAGTCTTTGGGACTGAAGCCCGCGAGCGCCGCGCCAGATTGGCGAGGGTCAGCAGATTCGGTGCAACTCCGAAGCCGACGGTCATAGTCCGGATGAGAGAGAACGGGAATTGCGCCTTGTCGCGTGCCGATATCCTTTGAGGGTGCGGAGCGCTCGCGGTGTCGTCTCCCGTAACCCTGAGGAAACTGGTTACGGAAAGGACGACAGATGAACCAGATTTCCTCCCTGCCCCACGCACCCGTTCTGGGCGCCGCATTCATGGTCGGGGCCGGCATTACTTTTGCCATTACCAACATTTTGACGCCGATCATCACCTATCAGATGGGTGTGCCCTCCACAGCCGTGGTGTTCTGGCAATATATTATTGCAACGCTTTTTGCCCTGCCGCTGATCCTGCGGATCGGGGTTTCGAAGTTGCGCACAAAACATCCCTATTGGCACGAGATCCGCGCGTTGCTTTCGGCGCTCGGCGTGCAGTTCTTCGCCTTCGGGTTCGCGCTGGGTGTGCCGGTCTGGCAGATGGTGGCGCTGTCGATGACGGGGCCGTTCTTCATTCTGCTCGGCGCAACGCTGTTTCTGGGCGAACGCCTGACCGTGCAGCGGCTTGGCGCGACGATTACCGGTTTTGTCGGTGCCGTGATGGTCTCCCAGATCGGCACCGAGCAGTTCACTCTCGCTTCGCTTTTGCCCGTATTGGCGGCGCTGTGCTGGGGTTCGGTTTCGGTCATCACGCGTTATCTGAGCCGCGACGAAGAGCCTGAATCGCTCACGCTTTACATGCTGGTGCTGATTACACCCAACCACTTTCTGATCGGGTTGCTGGTTGGCATAGCCGTCGCGGTGCTGCCGGTGGGCGCGTTGCCGGCAGGACTGGCGACAGGGTTCGATTTTCAACTTCCGTTGGGCGATCCGTTGATGCTGATCGTGCTCTTGGGGCTGGTGACGGCCGGGGCGCAGTATTTCCTGAGCTTTGCCTACAAGGTGGCCGACGCCACCTATCTGCAGCCTTTCGATGATCTCAAACTGCCGCTCAATACGCTTTTGGGCTGGGTCGCTCTTTCGCAGGTACCGGCCATCTGGTTCTGGCCGGGTGCGCTTTTGATCCTCGGCGCGTCGAGCTTCATCCTGTGGAGCGAGCGCCGGGCAACGCCGAGCCGGCTGCAGATGGCATAGACTTTATGTTGTCGCGCTTCCGAACCGGATAAGTGGTGCCCATCCCCGATCGGGTCGAGGACATGCTTATCCTGGAAGCACTCTAGAGCCTCACCCAGCAGCCATCGCGATGGCTGTGCGCGATGGCATGTATGGTCTTTTCGATGGCCAGCCCCTCTTGAAAATCGATGACGTGCGCCGTCTCCCCGGAGATGGCGCACATCACTTCGCGGGCTTCGATGATTTTGAGCTCGTTGAACCCCAGACCGTGGCCGGGCGCGGGAATGAATTTGTCATAGGGCGGATGGATGGGCGCTGTCAGCACAGTGCGGAACCCCTGTTCGCTGGCCCTGCCCTCGCGGGTGAAGATCTGGAGTTCGTTCATGCGCTCCTGATCGTAGGCGATGGTGCCTTCGGACCCGAAAATCTGGATCGCGATACGGCCCTTGCGGCCCCAGGCGGAGCGCGAAAGCTGGATCGCGCCCGATACGCCGCCCGCAAAGCGCAGAAGAATGTGGGCGATATCGAAGGTCTCCACCTCGCGGTCCTTGCCGTCCTGAGTGGGACGGGTGGGGAACGGTTTGGCAAGGTCGGCCATGACCTGTTCGGCGGGGCCGAGCAATTTCGAGAGGATCGAGAGCGGATGGACGCCGAAATCATCAAGCGCGCCATAGCCTGAACTCGCCTCGCTCTTCCAATAAAAGAGCGCAGCAGGGTCGGCCATGAAGTCTTCGTCCATTTCGACCCGCACCGAATGGACCCTGCCGATCGCCCCTTCGGCCAGCAATTTTCCGATGTGGCGGATGAGCGGGTTCTGGATGTAATTGTACCCCAAGACCGCCACCCGGCCCGAAGCTTGCGCCGCTTCGGCCATGCGCTCGGCATCGGCAAAGGCGGGAGCCATTGGTTTTTCGCACCAGACATGCTTGCCGGCCTCGAGCGCGGCGATGGCCATTTCGGGGTGGAAGGCATTGGGCGTGGTTATGGAAACAATATCAACATCGGGGTCGGCGATCAGCTCGCGCCAGTCGCCTGTCGATTTGGCAAAGCCCAGCGCCGCGGCCTGCTTTGCCGCCAGATCGGCATTGGCTTCGGCGAGGTGGACAAGACGGGGGCGCTCGACATCGCCGAAGACCGGCGCGACGGCGTTCCAGGCGAGCGCGTGGCACTTGCCCATATAGCCGGTTCCGATGAGGCCGACGCCGAGGGATGTCATTGAAGCGCTCCGGACAAAAAAAGACGGCGGAATATGGGAAACCCATATTGCCGCCGGAGGTTGCTCTTGCCCTTCGCGCTCTCGCGAAGGAGGCTAGAATACGCGCCTTGGCGGGAAAATTTCAAGGATAATGGCTATAAAACGGCGCGATTTGTGTCGCGCCGTTTTTCTTTTGTCACAGTCGGGCGTCTTTGATGGCCCTGTTACTGGTAGTCTGCGGCGTTGGACGCATCGACAAGAACGGTGCCGGTATCGACCCACTCCTCGATGGTTTCCCCGTTGTTCAGAGCAATCAGGGACTCGATGCCGAAGCGGCCCATATTGTCGGGCGCCTGGGCGATCGAGGCCGTCATTTCGCCGGCAATGATGGAATTGGCGGCGTCGGGATTGGCGTCAAAGCCGACGACCATGACGCTTTCGAGCATGGCGGCCTGCTTGAGCGCCTCGACGGCACCGAGCGCCATGTTGTCGTTGGACGCGAAAATGCCTTTGATGTTGGGATTGCCCGCCAGAATGGTTTCGGCAACAGACAGACCCATGGCGCGATCCCAGTTGGCAGGCTGTTCGGCAACGATGTTGAGCCCGCATTCAGTCAGGCCGTCATGGGCGCCCTGGGCGCGCTGCTGACCCGTCGACTGGCTGATAAGCCCCTGAAGAATGGCGACATCGGACCCGGCTTCGAGATTGTCGCACATATATTGGGCCGCAAGCGCCGCGCCGACCTGGTTGTTGGTGCCGATAAAGGACACGCCCTCATTGGTGCCGCGGGTATCGACGAACACCACCGGGATGCCCTGCGCGATGGCGGAATCGACAACCGGGGCCAGCGCATTGGGATCGGTTGGAGCCAGCGCGATGCCGTCCACGCCCTGGGCGATCAGATCCTCGATCTGGTTGATCTGGGCCTGAACGTCGGATTCCTGGGGCGGGGCCACGACGATCACGTCGACCCCATGTTCCTCGCCGGCCGCCATGGCGCCGGCCTCGACGGCGGCCCAGAACGGATTGCCCGCGCCGGGGCCCTTCATGCCCAGAACATAGGTTTGCGCCTGAGCGCCTACGGTCATGGCGCCGAGCGCCAAGCCTGCCAGAAGCACTGCTTTCATTTCGTGGTCCTCCCTTTTCGACCAGTCTCCGTTTGATCGTCGACCGTTCCGGCTGGAGCGCACCGGACGGTCGTAAACCTTATTGTCTGACCGACGCTCTGCGGCGGACCACGTCGATCCAGACCGCAAAGATGATCACGACGCCGATCAGCACCATCTGCCAGAACGAGCTGACATTGTTGATATTGAGCCCGTTCCGCAGGAGGCCCATGATGAGCACGCCGGCCAGAACCCCCAGCACGGTGCCGCGTCCGCCAAAGAACGATGCGCCGCCGATGATGACCGCCGCGATGGCGTCGAGTTCGAGCATCAGGCCCGCATTGGGGAAACCGGAATCGGTCCGGCCCGCCAAGAGCAGCCCGCCCAGACCGGCCATGAAGCCGGAGATGACGTAAACCAGAACCAGAACCTTATCGACATTGACGCCCGAGACGCGCGCCGCCTGCGGATTGCCGCCGATGGCGTAGATGTGGCGGCCGGTACTGGTTTTTTCGAGAAAGAACCACAACCCCACCGCGCAGACCGCGACAACGATCAGGCTGGCCGGAATGCCGGCCGGCGGGGCAAGAAAGCCCAGATCGTAATAGGCCTGGCCCAGATAGCGGACTTCTTCCTGGAGCCCGGAAATCGGAGCACCGTTGGTCACCAGATAGGCGATGCCGCGCACCGCGTTGAGCGTTCCCAAGGTCATGATGAAGGGGTGTGGGAGCCTGAGCCAAGTCAGCCCCACCCCGTTGACCACCCCCACGGCGATGCCGACCAGCGGGCCGACCATAAGGACGAGCGGCCAGGGCAGGCCCATGCGGCTGGCGAGCGCAAGGGTGACCATGGAAAGTGCCATTGTCGAGCCGACCGAAAGATCGATGCCGGCGGTGACGATCACCACGAACATGCCCAAGGCAACCAGCGCCAGTGTGGCGTTCTGTTTCAGGATATTGGTGAGGTTCTGGGGCGTCAAAAACACTTCGGGGCGCGAGAGGGCGATAACCACCATCATCACGATCACGACGAGGACGATGCCGTAGGATTCAAGAAATTTCGAGAGTTTGGGATTGTAAAACATTGCGCCCGCCCTGCCCTAGTGCAGCCTGTCGTGGGCCAGGGATTCGGTGTGTCCCTTGGTGCCCATGATCCAGCCGATGACCTCGTTGCGGGACGTGTCGCCGAGTTCGCTTTCGGCGAAGTTGGTGCCCTGATAGAGCGCCATGACCCGGTCGCAGCAATAGAAGATATCGTCCATGCGGTGGGAGATGACGATCACGGCAACCCCTCGGTCTTTCAGCCTTTTGATGAGGTCAAGCACCTTGCCGACTTCCTTGATGGCAAGGGCGGCGGTGGGTTCGTCCATGATGACGAGTTGGGCGTCGAACGCCGTGGCGCGCGCGATGGCGACCGCCTGGCGCTGGCCGCCCGAGAGATCCTCGGTGTTCTGGGACACCGATTTGACGTGGATGTGGAGATTATCGAGATGGGACTGGGCCATCTCGCGGGCTTTCTTGTGGTCGATGATGGTCAGAGGCCCGAGCCTTCTGCCCGGCTCGCGGCCCATATAGATGTTTTCATAGATGGGCATGTTCCCGGCCAGCGCGAAGTCCTGATAGACCATCTCGATGCCCTTGCCGCGGGCGTCCTTGGGGCTGGAAAAATGGACCGGGCGACCATCGAAAATCAGCTCGCCTTTCGAGGGCTGATAGAGCCCGGAGAGGATTTTCATCAGCGTGGATTTACCCGCGCCATTGTCACCCACAACCCCCAACACCTCGCCGTGACCGACGTGGAAATTGACGTCGTCCAGCGCGGTGATGGCGCCGAAATACTTGGCGATGCCGCGCGCTTCGAGAAGTGCCGTGCCGGTTTCGGCCATCTTCCTCTCCCTCCTCCTGCTCCCCACAAATAGAACACTTGGTGCACTATTTATATTTGTGGAATGTTTATTCCATTTCGTGCAGAATGCGTCAAGGCCCAATCGAACCGGACCGAGGAAAATTGGTGGCCAAAGAGCGGGAAAAATCAGGTTTTCAGCGCCGTTTTGCGGCGAAAAGGCGCCCGGGCAAATCCCGGGGACAATGGCTGGACGAGTATAGATGCAACGGGCCGGCTGGGGATAAGATCAGGAGAATCCGAGCATGGGGCGCAGCAAGGCGATGGACAGCGCAGAGCAGATCGATGTGCCGCGCGATTTCGCGGCTTTGCGCGAGCGCGTTCTGGCGCGCTGGGAAGAGTTGCCGCGCCGGCTGACCCAGGTGGCCGAATATGCGCTCAACAATCCCGACGAGATCGCCTTTGGCACCGCCGCGTCGATTGCCGCCAAGGCCCATGTGCAGCCCTCGACGCTTGTGCGGTTTTCCCAGGCACTGGGATATCAGGGCTTTTCGGGACTGCAGGAAGTGTTTCGTTCGCGGCTGCGCGACCAGGTGCTTGGTTATGACGAGCGCATGGCGCAATTGCGCGAGCACGGGGAAGGCTCGCCGCGCCCATCCATGATCCTTGAGGGGTTCGCCGAAGCCTCGCTGCGCTCGATCTCGGCATTGACCGCCCGGCACGATCCGGCGGTGTTCGAGCGGGCGCTCGACGTGCTCGAGGCGGCCCAGACCGTTTACCTGATCGGGCTGCGGCGCTCGTTTCCGGTGACTTCATATATGGCCTATGCCATGGGCAAGCTGGGCATTCGCACCATCCTGATCGATGCGGTGGCCGGGCTGGCGGCCGAGCAGGCCAATTTCGCCAACGGCAAGGATGCCGCCATCGCCATCAGCTTTACACCCTATGCCAGCGAAACGCTGGCGCTGACCACCCAGGTGCGCGAGGCGGGCGCCAAGGTGGTGGCGATCACCGACTCGATCTTTTCGCCGCTGGCCTCGCAGGCCGAGGCGTGGTTCGAGGTGGCCGAAGCCGATTTCGAGGGGTTCCGGTCGATGAGCGCGACCATGACGCTGGCCATGGCGCTGACCGTGGCGCTGGCCGACAGGCGCAAGGAAAAAGGGGTGTAGTGGCAACGCGGAGAGAACCGCGATCGCTCAAGGCCCTCTCAGCGGTCTGCCGACCACCCTCTACCCGGAGGGGCGAGGGTTAGGACCAATCGACATTCAGCTGATGGCGGCCATGCCTTTTTCGAAATCGTCGCGGATTTCAGCCAGGGTCATCGATCCGAACCGGTCGACAATCATGGCCTCAGCGGCAGCCAGAGTATCGCCGATGCGGGCATTAACGGCTTTTTCGACGAGACATTTTGGATCGTCATTGGCGAGGCCCAGCGCAAACATTTCGGGTGAACCCAACGCGCGGTAGATATCGGCCATCGTGATCTTTTCGAGCGGCGTCGCCAGTTCCCAGCCGCCATTGTGGCCCTTGGACGAGGTGACATAGCCCGCCTCGCGCAGCCCCGCCATGGTGCGGCGCACGACCACGGGATTGGTCGATAACATTCTGGCCATTGTTTCTGACGTCGCTGCTCCCTCCATCTTGCTCATGTGGATCAACACATGGAGCATGCGGGAGAGCCGGTTGTCGGTGCGCATGGGCTTTACCTCTGGTGTTGACCTAGCCCGGCGGGTGAGCCTGCGTCAATTGCCGGGCCGCTTGCGCAGCGTCGCGCCAAGCGCAATCCTTGTCCCGACACGGGGGGTGAGCATGGGGAACACCATTTCAGGACGCTTGCTGGCCATAGTTGATGCATTGCCGCTGGCGCCGGACATGCGCGTGCTGGAAATCGGATGCGGGCCGGGCGTGATGGCGCGCGAGATGGCTCGGCGCATGGGGACGGGCAAGGTGGTGGCCATCGACCGGTCGGCCAGGGCGATCGCATTGGCGCGAACCGGATCGGTGCAGGAAATGGCGGCGGGCCTTCTCGAATTCCGGCAAATAGCAATCGAGGATCTTACGCTCGAGCGCGGAGAGGCGCCGTTCGATCTGGCCGTGGCAGTGCGCGTGGGCGCACTCGACGGGCGCCATCCTGAAACGGGCCTGAAGGCGCACGCGGTGCTTGCCAAGGTGCTCAAACCAGACGGGCAGCTGTGGGTCGACGGGCGCCCTGTCTCCCTTTGAAAGCGAGGTATGCCATCGTGTTGCATGCGCAGCACACCGAAATTTGATTGTTTTTCAATGCTATTGCTGTGTGGAACCAAGTGTTTCCTGTCCCGTTCGGTTGCCGCGGGGAAAAACAGAACAAGCCAATACCGGACCGGCCATCGCGCCGGCTTCGGAAAGAGGTTTGTTCGCCCAAGCAACGGAGTACGAACAATGAAAAACGCTCTTGCAAAAACAGTTCTGGCAACAACAGCCGGACTTTTGATGACGGGAACGGCGCTGGCGCAGACCGCCACGGCCACCGCAACGACCGACCTCAACATCCGCTCGGGCCCCGGCCCGCAGTTTGAAACCGTGGGCGTGATCGCCTCGGGCGACAGCGCCACGGTGACCGGCTGTGTGGCGGATTCGATGTGGTGCGAAATCGATTATGACGGCACCATGGGCTATGCCTATTCCGACTATCTGACCGTCGCGGCCCAGGCTCAGGGTGAGCCTATCGTTCTGACCGAACGTCCGCCCGAACTGGTGGGCGTTGCCGAACCCTCCACAACCGCCAATTCGACGGTGACCGGCGCGGCCGGTGGCGCGATTGCCGGTGCCCTGATCGGTGGGCCCGTTGGGGCCGCTATCGGTGCCGGGCTGGGCGCGACGGCCGGGGTCGTCGTCGATCCGCCGGAAAGCGCGCGCACTTATGTGACGTCCAACCCCATGGAGCCGGTCTATCTGGAAGGTGAAGTGGTGGTCGGGGCTCAGGTGCCCGAAACGGTGACGGCCGAGGCTATCCCGGACTACGAATATGACTACGTCTATATCAACGGTCAGCCGGTGCTGATCGACCCGGCCAGCCGGGAAATCGTTTATGTCTTCCGCTAAAGCCGGATGACCGAGACAGTGGGGCGGCCCTGCGGGGCCGCCCTTTTTTGTCGCGCGATCGAACCGAAAAAGTCTGCAACTTTTTCTGATCGCGCTTAAGGCCGCCCCTTTTATTTGACCGAAATCACCTGCCCGGTTTTCAGGCTCTCGCTGGCGGCTTCGGCCAGTTTCTGGGCCATCAGCCCGTCATGGCCCGAGGCACGCGGGGCTTCCCCCTGCTCGAGAAAATCGAGGAATTTGTGAATTTCGGCGGTGTAGGCGGCCTGATAACGCTCGACGAAGGAAAAAGGGATCTTGTCCTGGATCCAGCCGGCGTCATTGGCGAGCTCGACCGTGGTGTCGTGGATATTGGCGGCGCGTAAAAGCCCTTTTGAACCATGGACTTCAATGCGCTGATCGTGGCCATAGGTGGCACGGCGGGAATTGGTGATGACGACGATCTTGCCCGAAGCGGTCTGCATCTGGACGCTGGCGGTGTCGATATCGCCGGCCTTACCGATTTCGGGGTCGGTGAGGACGCCACCAAGGGCGTGGACGGCGACCGGCTCTTCATCGCCCAAAAGAAAGCGGGCCATGTCGAAATCGTGGATCATCATGTCGCGGTAGAGCCCACCCGAGCGCTCGATATAGGAGACGGGGGGTGCAGACGGATCGCGGCAGGTGATGGTGATGATTTCAGGATCGCCGATTTCGCCCGAGCGCAGGCGCTTTTCGAGGGCAGCGAAGTTGGGATCGTAGCGCCGGTGAAAGCCGATCATCAAGGGAACGCCTGCTTTTTCAACGACTTGCAGGCAAGCCTCGATCCGCTCGACCGAAAGGGATACCGGCTTTTCGCACAGGATGGCCTTGCCGGCGCGGGCGGCCTGTTCGATCAGGTCAGCATGGGTGTCGGTGGGGGTGGCGATGAGGATGGCATCGATGTCGGAGGACGCGATGATGTCCTCGACGGATGCGGTCTTTGCGCCGACGACAGCGGCCAGTTTTTCTGCCGCGTCGGGCATGGCGTCGGCGATATAGCCGACGGTGGCGCGGCCCGAGGACGCGATGGCGCGGCCCGAGGACGCGATGGCGCGGGCGTGGACATTGCCGATGCGGCCCGCCCCCAGAATTCCGAAACGCAGCATGAAACCCTCCCGAAATGCGCAGCCAACAAACGCAACATTGGCTGTAAAATCTATGGACTTGTGCGATGTTGACCGCGTTGTTGGCCAACATTTGCACAATTGCCTTTTTGCTTCACCCGCCGGTGGAATGCAATCGGAAAAATGGAACATATATTCCGAATTGACAGATTTTCGGAATTGATGTTTCAATCGAGGCTATCTAGAAAGGCGACGACTAATCGTCTGGATTGCGGGAGGCCAGCGCCATGGAAGAGCGGGAGAAGACGCTCGACGTCATCACCATCGGGCGCGCCTCGGTCGACCTTTACGGCCAGCAGATCGGCGCGCGGCTCGAGGACGTTGCAAGCTTTGCCAAATCGGTGGGCGGGTGCCCGGCCAATATCGCCATCGGCACGGCGCGGCTGGGGCTCAAATCGGCCTGGCTGGGACGGGTGGGCGATGAAGCCTTCGGGCGGTTCATCACCGAACAGATGGCCCGCGAGGGCGCTTCGACCGAGGGGATCGTCACCGACAAGGATCGGCTGACGGCGCTGGCCATTCTGGGCGTCGAGGACGACGCGCGTTTTCCGCTGATCTTTTATCGCGAGGATTGCGCCGACATGGCGCTGACCGAGGGTGATATTTCCGAGGACTTCATCGCGCGGGCCCGGTCGGTGCTGGTGACGGGCACCCATTTTTCCCGGCCGCACACCTCGGCGGCGCAAAAGATCGCCATGACTTTTGCCAAGGGCTATGGCGCCAAGGTGATCTTCGACATCGATTTTCGTCCCAATCTTTGGGGGCTGGCCGGGCACGGTGCGGGCGAGGAGCGCTATATCCGTTCGCACACGGTGTCCGAGCGGCTCAAATCGGTGCTGCCCCATTGCGACCTCATCGTGGGAACCGAGGAGGAAATCCTGATCGGCTCAGGAGAGACCGATCTGGATGCCGCGCTCAGGGCGATCAGACAGGTCTCCTCCGCCCTGATCGTCCTGAAGCGCGGCCTGATGGGGTGCATCGTTTATGATGGCGCGATCCCGGACAATATCGAAGATGGCATCGTGGGCAAAGGGTTCCCCATCGACGTTTATAACACGCTGGGGGCCGGGGACGCCTTCATGAGCGGGTTTTTGCGCGGCTGGCTGCGCGGGGAGACGCTGGAGACCTGTGCGACCTGGGCCAATGCCTGCGGGGCGTTTGCGGTGTCGCGGCTGTTGTGTTCGCCGGAAATCCCCAGTTTCGAGGAGTTGAGCTTTTTCCTCGAACAGGGCAGCGAATACACCGCGCTGCGCAAGGATCGGGTGCTCAACCACATTCACTGGGCAACGACCGGGCGGCGCAGGGCGTATGCGAGCCTCAAGGCGCTGGCCATCGACCATCGGAGCCAGTTCGAGGAGATGGCGGAGCGGGCCGGAGCCGACCGGGACCGGATTGCCGGCTTCAAGCTTTTGGCCGTCGAGGCGGCGGCCAAGGTGGCCGACGGGCGCGACGGGTTCGGGATGCTGCTCGATGAAAAATACGGGCGCGCGGCGCTGTTTGCGGCGGCCAAAGTGCCCGACTTCTGGATCGGGCGGCCGGTGGAACTGCCCGGGTCGCGGCCGCTCAAGTTCGAATTTTCACAAGACATGGGCAGCCGGCTGGTCGAATGGCCGGTGGACCATACCATCAAATGCCTGGCGTTTTTCCATCCCGACGATCCCGACGATATGCGGCTTGAACAGACCGAAAAGCTGGGTGCGCTTTACGATGCGGCGCGCAGCGTGGGGCGCGAGGTGCTGATCGAAATCATAGCGGGCAAGAACGGGCCAATGGAGGCCGATACGGTGCCGCGGGTTCTGACCGAGCTTTATTCGGCGGGGATCAAGCCCGACTGGTGGAAGCTCGAACCACAGGCCGATGCGGGCGCCTGGGCGCTGATCGATGAGACAATCAAGGTCAACGATCCCTGGTGCCGCGGGGTGGTGCTTTTGGGGCTCGATGCGCCGGCCGACGCGTTGGAAGCGGCGTTCAAGGCAACGGCGGGATCGGCAAGTGTCAAAGGATTTGCCGTGGGGCGGACGATCTTTGCCGGTGCCGCCGAAAAATGGTTGGCTGGGGAGATGGACGATAGCGAAGCGGTTGCCGATATGGCCGAGCGGTTCGGGGCGCTGGTGGATGCATGGGAGGCGCGGGAGCAATGACCGAAACGATCAGACTGACCATGGCGCAGGCCGTCGCGCGGTTTCTGGCGGCGCAGATGACCGAGATCGAAGGCGAACGAGTGCCGCTGTTTGGCGGGGTGTGGGCGATTTTCGGGCATGGCAATGTCGCGGCCATGGGCGAGGCGCTCTATGGCGTGCGCGAGAAACTGCCGACCTATCGCGCCCATAACGAGCAGGGCATGGCCCATGCGGCGATTGCGTTTGCCAAGGCCAGTTTCCGGCGGCGGATGATGGCGTGCACAAGCTCGATCGGGCCGGGGGCGACCAACATGGTGACCGCGGCGGCAATGGCGCATGTCAACCGGCTGCCGGTCTTGTTTTTGCCCGGCGACGTGTTTGCCAACCGGCGGCCCGATCCTGTGCTGCAGCAGGTCGAGGATTTTGCCGACGGGACGGTTTCGGCAAACGATTGTTTCAGGCCCGTGTCGCGATATTTCGACCGCATCACGCGGCCCGAGCAGATCATGCCGGCGCTGCGGCGGGCCCTGCAGGTTCTGACCGATCCGGCCGAGTGCGGGCCGGTGACGCTGGCGCTGTGTCAGGATACGCAAGCGGAAGCCTATGATTATCCAGTCTCGTTTTTTGCAGAGACGGTGCACACCCAACGCCGGGTGCGGCCCGATGCCGATGAGTTGGCGCGGGCGGTTGCGGCCATCGAGGGCGCGAAACAGCCGGTGCTGATCGCCGGTGGCGGGGTGCTCTATTCGGGGGCCAGCGATGTGTTGGTACGATTTGCCGAGGCGCACGATATTCCGGTGATGGAAACGCAGGCGGGGAAATCGGCCCTGCCCCATTCCCATCCCCTCAATATGGGATCGGTGGGCGTGACCGGGACGAGCGCGGCCAATCAATTGGCGGAACAGGCCGATGTGGTTTTGGCCGTGGGAACGCGGCTGGCCGATTTCACAACGGGATCTTGGGCGCTGTTCAAAAACCCTGACGCCAAGTTCGTGGCGCTCAACGTGGCGGCGATCGATGCGGGCAAGCATGGGGCAATGCCCCTTCTGGCCGATGCGCGGGTGGGGCTCGAGGCGCTCGGGGACGGGCTGGGGCCATGGCGGGCGCCACAAAGCTGGCGCGATGCGGCCAACGAGGGCAAACGCGGATGGCTGGACGCGGCCGATGCCGTGACGGCGGCGACCAATGTGCCCCTGCCCTCGGATGCCCAAGTGATCGGGGCGACCCAGCGGACGATGGGGGACGCAATCGTCGTGTGCGCGGCGGGGGGATTGCCCGGGGAGTTGCACAAGTTGTGGAAGGCGGAAAGCCCGGGGCGCTATCACCTCGAATACGGGTTTTCAACGATGGGCTACGAGATTGCCGGGGGGCTGGGGGTGAGGCTGGCGCGGCCCAATGACGAGGTTGTCGTCATGGTGGGCGATGGCAGCTACATGATGGCCAATTCCGAGCTTTCGACCGCCGTGATGATGGGGCTGGCGCTGACCATCGTCCTGCTCGACAATCGCGGGTTCGGCTGCATCAACCGGCTGCAAATGGCGACCGGGGGCAAAAATTTCAACAATCTGTTCGAGGATGTGCGCAGAGAGGCGATGCCCGATATCGACTTTGTGGGGCATGCAGGCGCGATGGGGGCCCATGCGCAAAAGGTTGGAGGGATTTCCGAGCTGGAAACCGCACTGGCCGAGGCGCGGGCGCGCGGCGGGGTCAATGTGGTGGTGATCGATACCGACCCGCTGGTCGCGACCGAGGCCGGCGGGCATTGGTGGGACGTTGCGGTGCCCGAGGTGTCCGAGCGGGCGGATGTGCGTGCGAAGCGGGCGGAGTATGAGGACAAGATCAAGGGGCAGCGGATCGGGTGATATGTCTGGCGCTGCCGTGTACTGGATCCCGGGTCTTCGCCCGGGATGACGGAGGTGGGGAGGCACGCTTGGGGAAAAGAGGGTCGACCGGTTTGCGAAGGCCGCAGCTATTTTTCCAAAGCTCGTTTCTCCTCCGCGGTCATCCCGGACTTGATCCGGGATCCAGTATGCTCGGCGATTGAGGGAAACGATGATCGATGAGCGGCACTATTACGTCTATATCCTCGCCAGCGGGATCGGCGGAACACTCTATGTCGGGGTCACCAACAATCTGTTCCGGCGGATTCCCGAACACAAGGAGCGGAAAGCAGATCGGTTCACCGCCCGCTATGGTGTCGACCGGCTGGTCTATTTCGAGGCGCATGACACGATCGATGCGGCGATCGCGCAGGAAAAGCGGATCAAACGCTGGCGGCGAAGCTGGAAGGTGCAACTGATCGAAAAAGACAATCCCAACTGGGATGACCGGTTTGCTGCCCTCCAGCCGTAAGGCCGGGAGATGCACGGTTTAAACCACCGGCGCTGGGGGTACTGGGTCCCGGGTCTTCGCCCGGGATGACGGGGGTGGGGAGGATGGGTTGGGGAAGACAGAAACGGGTGAAAAGCGACGGAAGCCGAGTTGGGCGTACACGCTTGCCTCGCCTCCACGGTCATCCCGGACTTGATCCGGGATCCAGTACACTCGGTGACGTTGCAGTCGCAGGGGGTTACGAACGAGGTACATATTGCCGGCGCTGCCAGGTACCGGGTCCCGGGTCTTCGCCCGGGATGACGGAGATGGGGAGGAGAGGTTTGTGAACACAATGAGAAAGACGACAGAAAAATGATCCGGATCGGTGCGAATCCTATCGGGTGGTCCAATGACGACATGATCGAGATTGGCGGGGAGACGCCGTTGGAGGTGTGTCTGGCCGAGGCCAGGGAGGCCGGGTTTACGGGGATGGAGCTGGGCAACAAGTTTCCGCGTGAGGCCGAAGCGCTTCGGCCGGTGCTCGATGCCCATGGGCATTCTCTGGTTTCGGGGTGGTACTCGACCGCGCTTTTGGTTCGCGACGAGAACGCCGAGATCGAGGCGGCTGCGGCTCATGCGACGCTATTGCGCGACATGGGGTCCACGGTGATGATCGTGTGCGAGACATCGAATGCCATCCATGGGCAGATGGAGACGCCGCTGTCGGAGCGGCCGATCTTGCCCCATGACACCTGGCCCCGGTTCGGGATGCGGTTGACCGCGTTTGCGCTCAAGCTCAAGCAGGCCTACGGGCTCGATCTTGTCTATCACCATCACATGGGGACGATCGTTCAGACCGAAGCGGAGATCGACCGGCTGATGGCCTCGACCGGAGATGCCGTGCATCTGCTGCTCGACACCGGGCACGTCACATGGGGCGGGGGCGATCCGGCGCGGGTGGCGCGCAATCATTTCTCCCGCATCGCGCATGTGCACACAAAGGATGTGCGCGCCGAAATCATGCTCAAATCGAACTCGGAGGACTGGAGCTTTCTCAAATCGGTGCTGGCCGGGGTCTATACGGTGCCCGGTGATGGGCTGATCGACTTTTCCTCGGTGTTTGCCGAACTCAAGGGCTATGAGGGCTGGGTTGTGGTCGAGGCCGAACAGGATCCCGAAAAAGCCCATCCGCTGACGTATGCGAAGATGGGGTATGGGCATTTGCGCGCGGTGCTGGAGCGGGCCGGGTTCGCGGTGGCCGCGTAAGGCGTTCCGGGCCGGGAAAGGCGGCCGTGGATTGGAGAGGCACTGGGGGGCGTAGCGGCGCACATGGGCCCCGGGTCAAGCCCGGGGCAGCGAGGGGGAGGATGGGCCGTGGCAGGAGCCGCCAGCGCTGCCGGTTACTGGGTCCCGGAACAGGTCCGGGATGACAGCGGTGGCGAGGTAAAGGCCGAGGCCGGGACCGCAAGAGAGAAGGAAGCAAGGCAATGTCCGAACTGCTCGTCAAACCGTCGGGGAATACCGGCAAGGTGATCGATGTGACGCCTCAAAGTGCCGGGTGGCGGTATGTGGGGTTTGCGCTGCATAAGCTGACCGCCGGGCAAAGCGTTTCGGCGGCGACGGGGGATCGGGAGGTCTGCCTGGTTTTCGTGTCCGGCACGGGGAGCGTGACGGCAGGAGGCGAGACGCTGGGCAAAATGGGCGAACGCAAGAGCCCATTCGACGGCAAGCCGGCGGCTGTCTATGTGCCGGGGCATTCGGACTGGTCGGTGACGGCGGAAACCGAGGTCGAACTGGCCGTCTGTTCGGCCCCTGCCCTTTCGCACCGCGCGGTGAACGTCATCGGTCCCGACGCGATGAGCCAGGAGGTGCGCGGCAAGGGCACCAATGTGCGCCATGTCACCAATATCCTGCCCGAAACCGATGGGGTGGCGGACAGTCTTTTGGTGGTCGAGGTGATAACGCCGGGCGGGCACACATCGTCCTATCCGCCGCACAAGCACGATAGAGACGCATTGCCCGAGGAGTCGTACCTCGAGGAAACCTATTATCACCGTCTCAACCCGCATCAGGGCTTTGCCTTCCAGCGTGTCTATACCGACGATCGCTCGCTCGATGAAACATTGCTGATCGAAGACGGGGTGACCACGCTGGTGCCCAGGGGGTATCACCCCTGCGCGGCGATCCACGGGTATGATCTTTACTACCTCAACGTGATGGCGGGGCCGCACAGGCGTTGGAAATTTCACAATCAGCCCGAGCATGAATGGCTTCTGGGAGGCTGAGTTTGAACCGGCACTTATGCGGGAGGCTCCGACCCGCCACCCCCCATTTGTCAACCCGGCCTTTGGGCCGGGGGCTTGTACAATCAGCGTCCCGGATGGAGCCGTCGACGCTGAGTGTACTGGATCCCGGCTCGCGGCCGGGATGACGTCGGGTGAGGTGTTGGGGGTTGTTACAGTCTTGCTGGCCTTGCCCGCCGATCGCCTGGAAAGTCAGCAAACGATGGCCCTTAAAGGGCGTGTTAAGTCCTTGGCCGTAACACTTTCCTTTGACCGAAAGACCGGTGCAGGGGGCAAGGCATTTTGGCAGGCACGATTCAAAGCAGGATCAGGCAATTGGGGCGCGTGCTCGCGCGCGCCAGCAACATACCTGCTTTGATGGCCGTGGTGGTGATCGCGGTGGCGGCCGGCTTTGCCGACTACCAGAACCGGGAAATCCACGCGCAATCGCAGCGCGCCGCAGTGCTCGACAAGCTCGGGCTGGTGCGGGCCCAGCTCGAGGGCAACGTCTATTCCAACCTGCAACTGATCCACGGGCTGGTCGGGGTCATCGCCACCGAACCCTATATGGGCCAGGCGCGGTTTTCCGCGCTTTCCGCCTATCTGTTCAACCAGAGCAGCCAGATCATCAACATTGCGGGGGCGCCCGACTTCGTGGTGCGCATGGTCTATCCGCTGTCCGGCAACGAGGCGGCACTGGGGCTCAATTACCGGGACAACGCCGAACAGCGCGATGCGGCGATGCAGGCCCGCGACAGCCGCGAAATCGTGCTGGCCGGGCCAGTGCATCTGGTGCAGGGCGGACGCGGCTTTATCGGACGCTACCCGGTCTATTATCGCAACGGGACGGGCGAGGAGCGCTTCTGGGGCATTGTTTCGGCGGTGATCGACGCCGACAGGCTCTACCAGGAGAGCGGTCTGGACGCCATGGAAGCCGATCTCTCAATAGCCATTTCCGGCCGTGACGGGCACGCGGACAACGGAGCGGTGTTTTATGGCGACGCGGCGGTTCTGGACAGCGATCCGGTGCGGGCCGAGGTGTTGCTGCCATCGGGCAACTGGATCATATCGGCCATCCCCAACGGGGGCTGGAGCGTCAATCCGCCCAACACAGTGGTGCTGCGGGTCGGGATGGGGCTGGCCGCGGCGCTGATCCTTGTGCCGCTGGTTCTGTTGGGCCGGCTCAACGAGGAACGCCGGCGGCGGATGATCGAGCAGCGGCGGCGCGAAAGCGAGTTGTCACGGCTGTCGCGCCGGCTGGAGCTGGCATTGGCCACCTCGCAGGTCGGGGTGTGGGAAATGAACATCGCCACCGGCCACCTGTCCTGGGACGACCGTATGAACGAGCTTTACGCCCATCCGTGCGACGGCGGCGAGCGCGACTACACCCATTGGCGCGACAGGCTGCATCCGGACGATCTTGAACGCGCCGAGCGTGACTTCAATGAATCCATCCGCTCGGGCGCCCAGTACCTGTCCAATTACCGCATCGTGACCCCCGAGGGCGAAACGCGCCACATCAGGGCGATCGGCTCGGTCTATCAGGATCAGGGAACCGCTCCACGCATCGTGGGGGTCAATTGGGACGCAACGCCCGACGCCAAATTGTCAGAGGCGCTGCTGCGGGCCAAGACGCAGGCCGAGGCGAAAAATTTCGAGCTGGAGACCGCCAAGGCGCGCATCGAGCACAACGCCATGCACGACCCGCTGACCGGGCTGCCCAACCGGCGCTATCTCGACGAGATTCTCGACATGCACACCAAGCGCAGCGCGCACGACGGGGGCTATGTCTCGATCCAGCATATCGATCTGGATCGCTTCAAGCAGATCAACGATACGCTGGGCCATGCCGCGGGCGACGCCATGCTGATCCATGCGGCCGAAGTGCTCAGGGGCTCGGTGCGGCCATCGGACTTCGTGGCGCGGATCGGGGGCGATGAATTCGTGAGCCTGTGCATCGGGGAGAAATCGGATGCCGAATTGCGCGCCATGGCCGAGCGGATCATCGCCGCCATGCGCAAGCCGGTCTCCTACCAGGGCCATGAATGCCGGTTCGGCGTTTCGATCGGCATTGCGGGCGGTGATGTTTCGACAACGCCGGCCAAACAGGTGCTGGTCAATGCCGATATCGCGCTTTATCGCGCCAAGGAGCGTGGCCGGAACCGGGCCGAATTTTTCTCGGAAGAATTGCAGGCCGAAATCATCACCGCCAAGCGTGTGGCCGACGATATCCTGTCGGGGCTGGAGAACAACGAATTCGTCGCGTTCTACCAGCCTCAGGTGGACGCAAAGACCCTCGACATCGTTGGCATGGAAGCGCTGGCGCGCTGGAACCATCCCATAAGGGGCATGCTGACGCCCGATGCGTTCATGGCGATTGCCGAGGACCTCAACGTGGTTGCGGCCATCGACAAGCTGATCCTCGAGCAGGCGCTGGCCCAGCACAGGAAATGGAAGGCGGCAGGGCTAAGCGTGCCGCGGGTTTCGGTCAATGTTTCGGCGCGGCGGCTCAATGACGAGGGGCTGATCGATACGCTCAAGGCGCTGGAGATCGAACCGGGCACGGTGTCGTTCGAATTGATCGAATCGATCTATCTCGACGAGCGCGACACGCTGGTCTCGTTCAATATCGACCAGATCAGGGATCTGGGCATCGACATCGAGATCGACGATTTCGGCACAGGATACGCTTCGATCGTCTCGCTTCTGCAATTGCGCCCGACGCGGCTCAAGATCGACCGGCAGCTCGTGATGCCGATCACCAGTTCGGCCGGTCAGCGCCGGCTGGTCGGCTCGATCATCGAAATCGGCACGTCGCTGGGAATCGAGGCGATTGCCGAGGGTGTGGAGAGCTTCGAGCACGCCACAATTCTCGCCGATATGGGCTGTTCGGCGCTGCAGGGCTATGCCATTGCCCGACCCATGGATGGGGACGCGATAACCCAGTTCGTGACCAGCCAGAGCTGGCGCAAGGCGAGCTAGGGTGCGGGGGTTCAGGTGATGGCCGGCTGCAAGCGGCACTTTCCTGCGCTCCGGTACTCACGTACTGGAAGTACGCTCCGTTCCGGTGCTCGAAAAGCGTCGCTTTCGCTCAGCCCTGACCTGTCCCCCGCACCCTAGCCCCTAGCTTTTCGGCTTGGCGCGGTTAGTGGCCTGGGCGGCGAGGGGGTCGTCGGGCCAGTAGTGGCGGGGGTAGCGGCCCTTCAGATCCTTTGCCACATCGGACCATGAACCCCGCCAGAAGCCGGGGAGATCGCGCGTGGTCTGGATGGGGCGATGGGCCGGGGAGAGCAGCGAGAGCAAGAGGGGCACCTTGCCCCCGGCGATGGCGGGGTGGGTGTCGAGCCCGAACAGCTCCTGGACGCGCACGGCAAGCACAGGGCCGTTCTCGGCGGCGTAATCGATAGGGATGGAACTCCCCGAGGGGACGGCGAAATGGGAGGGCAGAAGCGTTTCCATTTGCGCGCGCC
Source organism: Pelagibacterium sp. (assembly GCA_002723255.1). Taxonomy (GTDB): domain Bacteria; phylum Pseudomonadota; class Alphaproteobacteria; order Rhizobiales; family Devosiaceae; genus Pelagibacterium; species Pelagibacterium nitratireducens. The sequence continues at coordinate 37,112 of PBNW01000016.1, forward strand.
TGTCCCAGGGCAAGAGATCGAACAGGGCGGCAGAGAGGTGGTCGGCAGTGATGGCGTCGAGGCGCGACAGGCCGGCGATGTGGGGGACGAGCCAGGCGGCATCGTTTTCAGCCAACGCCGCGTCGGAAAGGTCGGGCCAATCGGCGCCCATGGTGCGATGGAGGAAACCGGCGCGCTCGCGCAGGGTGCGCTGGTCGCGGGTCCAGGGAAGCTTTTCAACGCCGATCTGCGCGATGCCTTTGGCCAGCATGGGCGCGGCGGCGGCGGGATCGTCGATGGCGGCGGTACCATCTTCAAGGCGCAGGGCGCCAAGGCGGCGCTGGCGGCGGGCACGGACGGCGCGGGCTGTGGGATCGAAGGCCAGTTCGGTTGCGGTTTGGATATGGCTTGAGAAGATATCCTCAATGTCGTTTCGATCGATGGCGATGGCGGTGCGGATATGCGCGCTGGCGGCGGCGCCGGTCATTTCGGTTATGACGAGGAATTTTTCGCGCGCCAGACGCTCGGTCTCATCGATGCGGGCCTGACGGCCATTGGCAAGGCGGAAGCGGCCGGGGCCGGTCTGTTGGGCGACGCGGTCGGGATAGGCGCGGGCGAGGTGGCGGGCCAGATCGGCGCCGGAAAGCTGGCTCGCCCCGCCAGCGGCTTTGGACCAGCGGGTGGCGAGCGCTTTGGCTTCAGCAGCGCGTTTGGAATTGTCGCGGCGCAGGCGCTCGAAGCGGTCGGCGAGATCGATGGCGTTGCCGCCAAGGCCGGGTTCGCCGGCGAGCACTCCGAGCAGGGCCGCATCCATGGCCGTGCCTTCGGTCGCGGCGCGCACGATCATGTGGCCGAGGCGCGGGTGGAGGGGCAGTTTGGCCAGCAAAGTGCCGTGGGGCGTAATGCGGCCGGCGGCGTCAAGCGCGTCGAGATTTTGCAAAAGATCGACAGCCTCGGACCATGCGGGGGCCGGTGGGGAATCGAGGAAGGCAAGGGTGGTTGGATCGGTGACACCCCAGCTTGCGAGATCGAGAACCAGATTTGTCAGATCGGCCTGCAGGATTTCGGGCGGATCGAAGGGCGGAAGGCTTTGGGTCTGACCCTCGTGCCAGAGCCGGTAGCACACGCCCGGTTCGGTGCGCCCTGCCCGGCCACGGCGCTGATCGGCACTGGCGCGGGAAACGCGGCGGGTTTCTAGCCGGGTCAGGCCCGTATTGGGCTCATAGACCGGCAGGCGGGAGAGGCCGGAATCGATAACGATCCGCACGCCTTCTATGGTCAGCGAAGTCTGGGCGATGGCGGTGGCAAGCACGATCTTGCGGCGGCCGGGCGCGGCGGGCTGGATGGCGCGATCCTGTTCGGCGGGGGTGAGTTGGCCGTAAAGGGGAGCGATGTCGGTGTCGGGGCCAATGATCGGTGACAGCGCTTCGGCGGTGCGGCGAATTTCGGCCTGGCCGGGGAGGAAAACGAGGATCGAGCCGGTCTCCTCGGCCAGCGCGCGGCGGGTGGCGGCGGTGACCGCGTGTTCGATGCGCGCATTGGCGTCGGGGACGATATGGCGGGTATCGACGGGGAAGGCGCGGCCCTGGCTTTCGATGACAGGGGCATCGCCGAGCAGGGTTGCCACCGCCGCGCCATCGAGCGTTGCCGACATGACGAGGATGCGCAAATCCTCGCGCAGGGCCGTGGCATCGAGGGTGAGGGCGAGGCCGAGATCGCCATCGAGGCTGCGTTCGTGAAATTCGTCGAACAGGATGGCGGCGATGCCGGTCAGTTCGGGATCGTCAAGCACCATGGAGGTAAAGACGCCCTCGGTGACCACTTCGATGCGGGTTCTTGCCGAGATTTTCGTATCGAGCCGGACGCGGTAGCCCACGGTTTCACCGACCTGTTCGCCCAGCGTCTGGGCCATGCGGCGCGCGGCGGCACGGGCGGCAAGGCGGCGCGGTTCGAGCATGATGATCTTGCCCTCGGCGCGCCATGGGGCATTGAGCAGGGCCAAAGGCACGCGGGTCGTCTTGCCCGCGCCGGGTGGGGCGACAAGGACGGCGCGCCCATTGTCCTCAAGCGCGGATACGAGCGCGGGGAGGACGGTGTCGATGGGCAAGGGATCGGTCGGGTGCATGCCAGCTTATGTCGCTGGAAATGCGGCCGGGCGCAAGGCGGACCGCCCCTATGCCGTCATCGCCCGCTTGAGCGCGGCCACCAGTTCGACATCGGTGCGCTTCATGCCCGGTGCGACATAGCCCAGATCGGCGGCGCGGCCGGTGGGCGTTTCGATTGGGCGGCTGGCCGAGGCGTGGAGGTCGGTGAGGCCGAGCGCGAGGAAGATTTCGGCGTTGTCGGCGGTGACGCCGGAGCCGGCCATGATGGCGATGCGGCCGGCGGCGTGGGCGATGATGGTGCGCAGGGCGTCGCGCCCGTCGATGGCGCGGGGGGCGCCGCCGGAGGTGAGGATGCGCTCAAACCCCAGATCGATGGCGGTATCGATGGCGGCGGGGAAATCGGGAGCCAGATCGAAGGCGCGGTGCAAAGTGAGACCAAGGTCGCTGGCGCGGGTGACAAGGCGCTCAAGGATTGCGGTATCGAGCCTGCCATCGGGATGGGTGGCGCCGAGGACCACGCCGGAGAGACCGGCTGAGCGGGCAGCGTCGATATCGGTTTCCATGGTCGCCACATCGTCCCGGGAAAAGACGAAATCGCCGGCGCGTGGGCGGATCATGGCGTAGACGGGAATGGGGGACGTGGCAGCGAGAGCCATCAGGCCGGGGGTGGGCGTGAGGCCACCGAGGGCAAGGGAGGAGCAGAGTTCGATGCGGTCGGCGCCGCCGGATATTGCGGCGGCGAGGCCGGCGGCGTCATCGACGCAGATTTCAAGAATGGGTTCAGGCATAGGCGAACCTGTCCAGCCCCAAAAGCGCGGCGCCGACAAGGCCGGGTTCGGTGGCGCATTGGGCGGGGACGATCAGCGGGCGGTCGAGCTTGCGCAGGATGGACGCGCGCACGGCGGCGTCGAGTGCGGGGATCAGGCCGGGCGCTCCGGCCATGCCGCCACCGACGGGCACGATGGACGCGCCGGTGATGTTGACCGCAAGAGCCAGCGGGGCGGCGACCAGATCGACATAGACGTCCATGGTGCGGCTGGCCGCTTCGTCGCGTCCGGCCCAGCCGACGACGATTTCGCGGCTGTCACGGGCCTGGCCGGTCAAATGCATGTGCAGCTTTTCCAGCCCGCGCGCCCCGCCCACGGTATCGACACACCCCATGCGGCCACAGCCGCACTGGAAATGGGGGATGGCGAGCGGCGGATCGCCGGCGGTCGTGGCGAGAATGGTTGCGTGGCCCCATTCGCCGGCATAGCCGCCGCGACGGTTGGCGAGACGGCCTTCGACGACGAGGCCGCCACCGACACCGGTGCCCAGGATGATGCCGAACACGACGTCATGCCCCTGCCCTGCCCCAAGCCCGGCTTCGGCCAGGGCAAAACAATCGGCATCGTTGGCGATGGAAACGGGAAGTTCGAGCGCTTCTGACAGATCGGCGTCGAGAACGCGGCCATCGATACAGGGCACGTTGGCGCAGATCATTTTGCCAGTCTCGATATCGACGACCCCGCAGATGGAAATCGAGATGGCATCGGGGCGCTCGGGCGCCCCGGCCAGAATGCCGCGCAGGGTTTCAACAAAGGCCGCGAAATCGTTGCGCGGGGTTTCGATGCGGCCCATCGGCACGATGGAGCGGGCATCGTGCGCAAAAGCTGCCTTGATGGCGCTGCCGCCGATGTCGAGTGCAAGGATCATGGGGCGAACCTAGCGGGGGATGGCGCATGAGCAAGGGGAGATTTCGTCAAAAGCGGAGATTTGGCGATTTTGGCGGGTGCGAACGGGCGAGGTTGGCACAACAGTCATGGACGCTGGGGGTACTGGATCCCGGGTCTTCGCCCGGGATGACAGAGGGGGAAGCGTGGAGCAAAAAGGCGGGGCGTTGGGAAAGGCCGGACTATTCCGCAGCGGCCCTGCCGTCGGGGCTTTCGGCCGGGGCGTTGGCGTCGCCGGGGGCGGTTTCACAGGCGAGGTCGGGGAAGGCGGCGATGCGGCGGTTGGAAAAATCCTCGCGCAGAACGATCAGGCCGCGATCCTCGAAATAGGTCAGGAGCCGCCGGGCGCGGGAGGCCGAGTGCGAGCCATAGGCGCGGGCCAGCGTCGCGTCGGATGGACAGGGCAATTTTTCAACAGCGGCGCGGGCAACCATGAGGAACACGCCCTGCAGATCTTCGGGCAGGGTGCGGGCCAGATCGAGGGCTGTTTTCCAGACGTCGGACTCGGCGGCGGCTGTATCGACACCGGCGCGGGCGACGGCAAAGCGGCGTTTGAAGTCATTGAGATCGGGCGGCGTGCCCGGCACGCGGCGGATGCGGCAACGGACCAGGAAATCCTGATAAAGCACGGCGACCGAGCGGAAGCTGGCGTCCGGGTCTTCGAGGATTTCGACCAGTACCGCATCGATCAGGGCGGCGCGCTCGGCCTCGTCGATTTCGGGGAAGAGGCTTGCCGGCTCGGGGTCCGCCTTGGGGGCGGGTTGGCTCAGTTGAGCCAGAATATCGGCCGTGGGGCGCGGTGCAGGCTGGACGGTGCGGCGCGGGAGGGGGCGGGTTTCTTCCTCGGCGCCGGGGGTGAAAATGAGATCGGCCGCGTCGGCACCGGTTTCAGGCAGAGGCATCAGCTTGGGCGATGTGGAGCGGGCATTGGTTTCGACCGCACCGATACGGATGGGCAGCGGGCGGCGGGCGAGCGCGGGGCCAAGCGCAACGAAATTGCCCTTTTCGAGATCGCGGAACATTTCAGTGCCGCGCCGGTCCATGCCGAGCAGATCGCCAGCGCGGGCCATGTCGATATCGAGGAAGGTGCGGCCCATGAGAAAGTTGGACGCTTCGGCGGCGACGTTCTTGGCAAGCTTGGCAAGGCGCTGGGTGGCGATGACGCCGGCCAGGCCACGCTTTCTGCCACGGCACATGAGGTTGGTCATGGCGCCGAGCGAAAGTTTTCGCGCCTCGTCGGAAACTTCGCCGCCCGAGGAGGGGGCAAAGAGTTGGGCTTCATCGACAACGACCAGCATGGGATACCAGAAATCGCGATCGGCATCGAAAAGCCCGCCCAAAAAAGCGGCTGCGGCGCGCATCTGGGCTTCGGCCTCCAGCCCTTCGAGCGAAAGGACGACCGAAACGCGATGCTGGCGGATGCGGCCGGCGATGCGGGTCAATTCATGTTCGGAGCGGTCGGCCTCGACGACCACATGGCCGAACCTCTCGGCCAGGGTCACAAAATCGCCCTCGGGGTCGATGACGCATTGCTGCACCCAGGGGGCGCTCTGTTCGAGGAGGCGCCGCAAAAGGTGGGATTTGCCCGAGCCGGAATTGCCCTGCACAAGCAGGCGGGTGGCCAGCAATTCCTCGAGATCGAGCTTTGCGGGCGTCGCCGTTTTTGTCGTGCCCATGTCGATTTCGACGGTCATCGCCTTTTGCCTGCTCCGGGGTTTGGTTGGTGATTCGCGGTGGGACTCGGGAGAGCCGAACGCAGTTATCTTAGCATTGGGGAAAGCGGGCTGCACAACCCCCTTGCATCGATTCACAGCCATTCGCGTTCCGCTTTGACCGACTCGGCCAAATCGGCCTAGGCTTTGCTTTGTTCCGGATGGAGTCGTCCCCGATGCCCATGCGCCTTTGGTCCCGCTTTTTCTCCAGGCCCCCTTTCGAGCCGGTTGGGCCGCAATTTGGTGCGTTGCCCTACAAGATCGTAGACGGGCAGGTCGTGGTGCTGCTCATCACCTCGCGCGGACGGGGAAAGTGGATTTTCCCCAAGGGCCGGCAGATGGAGGGCAAGACGCCATGGGAAAGCGCCGAACTTGAAGCCTTTGAGGAAGCGGGCGTGGTGGGCGAGATCGAAACGAAACCCATTGGCTCATATTTCCTGCCGGTAACCGAAGAGCGGCCCCAACCCATCGAGGTCAAGATGTTTGCGCTGCTGGTCACCGACCAGCGCGAGGACTGGAAGGAAATGGGCCAGCGCTATCGCCATTGGGCGGTTCTGCCCGAAGCCAAGCGACTGATCACCCATGACGGGCTGGCCGATGTGGCCCTGGCGCTGGCGCAGAGGGAGAATTCTCGTTCTGTCTCACGGCGCGCACCGCAGAATGCATGACGGGCTAAGACCGCCCTATGCCTTCCGCTGCGCCTGCGACGGCGCGGCCAAAAAATTGGCCGGGGTCCTCAGCTTCGCTTCGTCCGGTTCTGTCTCACGGCGCGCACCGCAGAAGGCATGACGGGCCAGGCTTTTTGCCTCGCGCCGGCGGGCTGGACTAAAGCCCGAAGAGAAGAACCATGCCCCAGAATATGCCCGCGGCGAGCAGCGCGGCGGCGGGGACGGTGATGACCCAGGCGGCGCCGATGGAGAAGGCGTGCTGGCGGCGGACCAGGTAGCGCCGCTGGCGTTTCTGGTAATTGGCGACGGCCTCTTCGGCGGTTCTGTTGAGATGGTCGGTGCGCAGGAAGACACCTTCAGGGCTGACGGCCTTGTTGCGGATGTTCTGGTTGGAAAACCCTTCGCGCAGAAAGCCCACGCCGAATACGGCGCCCACCGCGATATGGGTCGAGGAGACCGGCAGGCCGAGCGCCGAGGCAACCAGCACAGTGGACGCGGCCGAGAGCGCGACGCAATAGCCGCGGATTTCGTTGAGCTTGGTTATCTTTTCGCCCACGGTGCGGATGAGGCGTGGCCCGAACAGCGCCAGCCCCAGGGCCAGACCCAGCGCGCCGATGGCCAGCACCCAGATCGGCAGGGAAACCGAACCGCCAACCTCTCCGCCCTGCTGCACGGCCGAAACGATGGCGGCGAGTGGGCCGACGGCGTTGGCCACATCGTTGGCCCCATGGGCGAAGGACAGCAGAGCGGTCGCAAAGATCAGGGGCAGGCGAAAGAGCGTTCCGACCTGCTTGTTGGAATTGTCCATACCCGCGGTGCGCGCCCGCACCCAGGGCTGGGCGGCGAACCAGCCGATACCCCCGGCCAGGAGCCCGATCAGCAGCACGATATGGCCCTCAGGCTTCCAGACGCGCGAAAGGCCCTTCATGGACATATACATGGCGAAAACGCCGATCATCACCCCCACCAGAACCGGCACCCAGACCCGGGCGGCAACGATTTTTTCCTTTTCGCGCAGGATGGTGAAGTTGACGATGGTGAGCAGGACCGCAGCCAGCAATCCGCCCATGAGCGGGGAAATCACCCAGCTTGCGGCGATCTTGGCGATGGTGGGCCAGACGATGGCAGAAAAGCCGGCGGCAGCGACCCCTGCCCCGACGACGCCGCCAACCACCGCATGGGTGGTGGACACCGGAGCGCCGATGATGGTGGCGAGATTGACCCAGAGCGCCGAGGACAAAAGTGCAGCCATCATGACCATGATGAAAGCGGTGCCGTCGATATGAGCGCCGGGCACGATGATGTCGCGCGAGATGGTACTGACCACGTCGCCACCGGCCAGAAGCGCGCCTGCGGCCTCGCAGATGGCCGCGATGGCCAGTGCGCCGGTCATGGTGAGCGCCTTGGACCCGACAGCCGGCCCCATGTTGTTGGCCACGTCATTGGCCCCGATATTGAGCGCCATATAGGCGGCGATGACCGTGGCGATGATGACCAGATAGCTCAGGGGACCCGAGGAAACGGCAAAACTGGCCCAGACGAGGGCGGCGAGCAAAAAGACCAGCGCAATGCCCGGCGCGGCCATGGCGCGTGAGCTGTCGTGGGTCGCCTCACGCAACTGCCTGACGCGCTTTAAGTCCTTGTCGATGGCTGGCTTGGCCATGGGGCTCCTGGAAGGCTTGTCGGTCTGTTCTGGCCATATCGAACATGGATCGGCTTGGCCACAGCGATTGTGACGTTTTCGTCACAAAAGGCGCCCGTTGAGGTCTGTTTTACCGCGTCTGCGCAAAACCGCCACACCCGTTAGCAATTGTCTGGTCGTAAGCCCTCAATTGGGTTTACCATTTGGCCCGAAACGGAGGGCGCCGAGCCTTAATGGACACCAGACGCAAGAAGGACTGGCAGACGCGGCTGCGGAATGCGGTCTGGCCCCGCATGGGGATCAGGCGGTATCTGACCTATCTGCAAAAGCGCGTGCTGCGGCTGACGGCGAGCCCGCACGCCATCGCGGCAGGCGTTGCCTCGGGCGCGGCGGTGTCGGTGTTTCCGCTGATCGGGGTGCATTTCTTTCTGGGCTTCATTCTGGCGTTCGTGACGCGCGGCAACATGCTGGCTGCGGCGATCGGCACCGCCTGGGGCAATCCCATCACCTTCCCGCTGTTTTTTTCGCTCAGCTTTCAATTCGGTTCCGCGATCCGGGCAGCGCTGTTTCCCGACGATCCGGCCACCGTGATGCGTCACGCGGACACCACGGCGCTTTCGGGCGGGCTGTTCTCGCTCGATCTGGGGGCCATTCTACCGCTGTTCCAAACCATGATGATCGGCGCGCTGCCGATTGCGCTATTTTGCTGGGTGTTCTTTTACGTGATCGTGCGCGGGCTGGTGAGCGGGTTCCAGCGGGCGCGCAAAGCCCGGCTGGAGCGGCGGCGGGCACGGCAGGGCCAGACCTCGCCGCGCAACGCGGTGCGGGGCTGATTTTCAAGACATGGAGAGAAGATAGAGTGACTCAATCGGTTTTTCACCTCGCCTATCACGTGACCGACCTGGACGCGGCGCGGCGATTTTACGGCGGCGTGCTGGGATGCGCCGAGGGGCGCTCAACCGAAACCTGGGTCGATTTCGATTTTTTCGGGCATCAGATTTCGCTGCATCTGGGCGAGCCGTTCAAAACGACCCGCACCGGCAAGGTGGGCGATCATATGGTGATGATGCCGCATCTGGGCGTGGTCCTTCCGCTCGAAGACTGGAAGGCACTGGCCAATCGCCTCGAGGGCGCGGGGATTGCGTTCGACATTCCCCCGGTTGTGCGGTTCGAGGGTGAACCGGGCGAACAGCGGACCATGTTTTTTACCGACCCGTCGGGCAATCCGATCGAGGTAAAGGGCTTTGCAGACTTTGCCGGGGTGTTTGCCAAGTAGTTCTATCGTCGGCTGACCACCTCGCGAACCGCGGCAATGAAGGCAGTTGTGGGCAGGTCGAGATCGGCGCCGGCGCGGGTGGTGATGCCGATGGCGCCGTAGCTGGCGGACATATCGACATCAAGGGCGGCCAGCGCGCCGCTTTGCAGATCGGCGGCGACCACCGATCGGGAGATGAACCAGACCGCATCACCAAGGAGCGCATAGGCGCGGCCGAACGAATTGGACACGGTTTCGATTTCGCGCGGCAGGCGCGCGATGCCGGCGGCGAGGAGTACTGTTTCGACGGTCTGGCGAATGATGGCGCCGCGCGGGGGGACGAGCGCGGGGAAGGGTTCGACCATGCGCAGGGACGGCTCGGGCGCGGCGAGCAGCGGATGGTCGGGACGGACGGCGATAACCAGGGGTTCTGAATAGAGGTGCTCGAAGGTGAGGCCCGCCATGACGTCCGGCGCGGGCATGCGACCAACCACCAGATCGATGGCGCCGGTGCGCAGCAGACCGAGAAGATGCGGGCTGGGCCCGCTTTCCACATGCAGGCGGGCGGCGAGCGGACCCAGGGCAAAGCGCGCCACGGCGCGCGGCATCACTCCGACCTCGACGGTCGGCAGCGCGCCGAGCCGCACCACGGCATCGGCATGGCTGGCGAGCGATACCGATTCAACGCCTTGGCGCAGGGCAGCGAGGGCAGCATTGGCGTAGCGCAGGAACAGCGCGCCGTACTCGGTGAGCGCCAGCTTGCGGCGGGAGCGGTCGAACAGGGCGACGCCGAGAATATCCTCGAGTTCGGCCAGCGATTTGGAAATGGCGGGCTGGGACAGGCCCAGCGCCTCGGCGGCGGGTACGACGCCGCCATGCCTATCGGTTTCGACAAAGCAGGAGAGATGGCGGAGTTTTATGCGGGGGTCGAGGTTCGGCATACCGATATATTCTATATGGTTATATCTTTCCCCATATTTATCATTTTACCGCGCCTCGTCGCCAGTGTTTATTGCGCTTTCGGTTATAGAACTGTTTTCCGGGGTGGAGACCAATGAGCAAAATCATGCCGCTCGAACAGGCGGTGCGCGAGAACCTTAGCGATGGCGATACGGTCGCGTTTGAAGGGTTTACGCATCTGATCCCGCATGCGGCGGGTCATGAAGCGATCCGGCAGGGGTTCAAGGACCTCACCCTGATCCGCATGACGCCCGATATCGTCTATGACCAGATGATCGGCATGGGCATGGCGAAAAAGGTGATCTTTTCTTATGCTGGCAATCCGGGCGTGGGGCTGTTGCGCCGCATGCGCGATGCCATCGAGAACCAGTATCCACGCGCCATCGAAACCGTCGAGCACTCGCATGCGGCCATGGCCAACGCCTATGCGGCGGGCGCCGCCGGCCTGCCTTGCGCGGTGTTTCGCGGCTACAAGGGCGCCGACCTGCCAAAGGTCAATCCCGACATCAAATCGATCACCTGCCCCTATACCGGGGAAGAGTTGGCGACGGTGCCGGCGCACAACCCGGACGTCGCCTTCATCCATGCCCAAAAGGCCAATGAAAAGGGCGATGTTTTGATCGAGGGCATTGTGGGGGTGCAAAAGGAAGTGGCGCTGGCGGCGAAAAGGGTCGTGGTGACGGTGGAAGAGATCGTGCCCGATTTTGCCGGCATGCACCCCAACCTCACAGTGCTGCCGCACTGGACGGTGACGGCGATTGCCAAGGTCAAGGGCGGCGCACACCCTTCCTACACCCATGGCTATTACGCGCGCGACAATGCGGCCTATCTGGCCTGGAACGAGATTTCGGCCGACCGCGAGCTGTTTGCCAAATGGATGGACGAGAATGTTCTGAACGCGACGCCCGAGGTGTTCGCCGAGCGTGTGAAGGGGCTTTGACGATGAGCGATTTTACCCCAACAGAAATGATGACCATTGCCGCCTCGCGGGCACTGTCTTCCAGGGACGTCTGTTTCGTCGGCATCGGCGCGCCGTCTGCGGCGTGCAATGTGGCGCGGCTGACCCACGCACCCGATATCACGCTGATCTATGAGAGCGGAACCATCGGCACGGCGCCCGATGTGCTGCCGCTTTCGATTGGCGATGGCGAACTGTGTGAAACCGCCGTCACCACTGTCGCGGTGCCCGAGATGTTTCGCTACTGGCTGCAGGGCGGCAAGATCACCGTGGGGTTTTTGGGCGCGGCGCAGATCGACAAGTTCGGCAATATCAACACCACGGTGATCGGTGATTACGACCATCCCAAGGTGCGGCTGCCGGGCGGCGGCGGGGCGCCTGAAATCGCAACCTCATGCGGCGAGATTTATATTACGCTCAAGCAGGCGACGCGCTCGATGGCGGAAAAGATCGACTTTTTCACATCGTTCGGTCACGGCGAAGGCGGCGACCACCGCGAGCGGCTGGGGATCAAGACCAAGGGGCCGACGCTTTTGATCACCGATCTGGCGGTCTGGAAGCCCGACACGGTGACCAAGGAATTTACCGTGGTTTCGCTCCATGAGGGGGTGACGCGAGAGATGGTGCAGGAGACCTGCGGGTGGACGGTGAAGTTTGCCGACAATCTCGAGGTAACCCCTGCCCCGAGCGCGATTGAGCTTTCGACCCTGCGCGATCTCAACGAACGCACCAAGCGCGCCCATGCGGGCGGAAAGGCAGCGTAAAATGGCCGAAGCTTACATCTGCGACTATATCCGCACACCCATCGGGCGGTTCGGCGGGGCGCTCAGCAAGGTTCGGCCCGACGATCTTGGGGCGCTAGTGCTGAAAACGCTGGTCGAGCGCAATCCGTCAGTCGATTTCGAGGCGGTCGAGGACGTGATCTTTGGCAATGCCAACCAGGCGGGCGAAGACAATCGCAATGTGGCGCGCATGAGCCTGCTGCTGGCCGGACTGCCTGTCACGGTGACCGGGACAACCATCAACCGGCTATGCGGATCCGGGCTCGATGCAGTGCTGACGGCGGCGCGGGCCATCAAGGCGGGCGAAGCGGACTTGATGATTGCCGGCGGCACGGAATCGATGAGCCGGGCGCCGTTCGTGATGCCCAAGGCCGAGACGGCGTTTTCGCGCAATGCGGAGATTTATGACACGACCATCGGCTGGCGCTTCGTCAATCCGGCGATGAAGGCACAATATGGCGTCGATTCCATGCCCGAGACCGGCGAGAACGTTGCCGAGGATTATCATGTTTCCCGCCAAGATCAGGACGCCTTTGCGGTGCGCAGCCAGAACAAGGCGGCTGCCGCTCAGGCGAGTGGACGGCTGGCCCAGGAAATCGTTGCGGTGAGCATCCCCCAGCGCAAGGGCGATCCGGTTGTCGTCGACACCGACGAGCATCCACGCGCCACCACGCTGGAAACGCTGGCCAAGCTGCCAACGCCGTTCAAGAAGGAGGGCGGCACGGTGACGGCGGGCAATGCGTCCGGCGTCAATGACGGGGCTGCGGCGCTGATCATCGCATCCGAAGCTGCAGTGAAGAAATACGGGCTGACGCCGATTGCGCGGATCGTGGGCGGTGCGACCGCCGGGGTGCCGCCGCGGGTGATGGGCATCGGGCCCCTGCCCGCTTCGCAAAAGCTGATGGCGCGACTGGGCCTGGGTGCCGAAGATTTCGATCTCGTCGAACTCAACGAGGCTTTTGCTTCGCAGGGAATTGCCGTGCTGCGCGGGCTGGGGATTGCCGAGGACGCGGACTTTGTGAACCCCAATGGCGGGGCTATCGCGCTGGGTCATCCGCTGGGCATGTCAGGCGCGCGCATTGCCGGAACGGCTGCTCTGGAGCTGAGCCTTTCGGGCAAGAAGCGGGCGCTGGTGACGATGTGCATCGGGGTTGGCCAAGGGATCGCGGCGGCGCTGGAGGCGGTTTAGGCCACGGATTTCGAGGGCCGGACAGTTTAACAAGGCCTCTTCACCCTGACCGCAGGGTGAGGGGGCCTTGTCTGTTTTTGCGGCAAAACGCCGATTTTACCTCCGCCTTGCAATTGGGACGCCGAACGCATATATGTCTGCAAGGTTCGATGGCGCGCGATTTGGTTTGTCGCGCTTTTGAAGCGCAACAACAGCAGCGCCCTTTTTCGAGCCAGTTTCTCCAACAATCATAAAACCGTAGCAAGGCTGCCCGATAATCGTGGCGCCGCTACAGTTCAGACGAGGCCGTCCAGTGGCGGTCAGAAAGACATATGAAGACCATAGATTTCAACGCCGAAGCGTCCCTCTATCTGGGCCGCGACTGGCGGACTGCGCTCGAGCAGGGATCGCGACGATTCCCGAGCGCTGCAAAGGCCATCCGATTTGCGCTTGAGGAAGTGCCGCCCGTGAGCCTTCACGGTGCGCGCATGATCGTTGAGGGGCGAACCTATTCGCCCCGCGATCTGCAAAAGCTTTACGGTGACCGGGAATACCCGCTGCACCGCAAGGCCGATCTCGAAGCGATCCTTGTCGAACCCTTCAACGATTAGGCTGTCGATTTTGGGGGTGGACGCAAACCCGGCACACGGGATCATCCCGGGCCGGCAGGTTGGCGGTCTTATTAGAGACGTTCAGGATTTGATTGACTCAAATCCCTGGCTCCAAGCCCTTGTTCTGTCGCGTGTTGCGAACCGCAAAACCGTTTCCATTTCCGATCGCGTCGAGGACATGCTTTTGCTGGACACGCTCTAGCTAGACGCTGAGTGTACTGGACCCCGGCTCAAGGCCGGGGTGACCGGGCGGGACAGAGCTTGAATGATTTCAGGCTGTCGTCGTCTTGCGGCGAACAGCGGGCTTTTTCTTGGGGGCGGGCTTTTTGGCCGCCTTTTCGATGGCGTCGGTGCGCTCTTTTTCGAGCCGCAGGGCCTTGAGGCGCTCGGTCTTGGCGCGTGTGGCGTCCAGCGCGATTTCTTCCTGGCGCAGCGCCTCTTTCTGGCGCGCTTCCATCTCGGCGTATTTGCGCTGCGGGCTCACCTTGGGCGGAGCTTCCATTGAGATATCTCCTGAGATTAAAAAAGGCCGCCTTTGGAGCATACGCTCTAAAGGCGGCCTTTTATGGTATTAGGCAGCCTGGATGTTGATGGCCGACTTGCGTCCGTCGCGGCCGCTTTCGAGCTCGTAGCTCACAGCCTGGCCTTCGACCAGCGTCGCCATTCCGGCGCGCTCGACAGCGGAGATGTGCACGAATGCATCTTCGCCGCCCTGATCGGGCTGAATGAAGCCGAAGCCCTTGGTTGCATTGAAGAACTTTACCTTGCCCGAGATCATCATGGATCCTTTCAGTGGCAGTGGACCCCGACGCGACATGCACCAAGGCCGCCCAAATCCTTTGAGGATTTGCGGCTCAACGTCTAGCAATTGAGGATATCCAAGTATCCGGCGAACCGGGCGATCTGGTAGCCAAGAGCATCCAACGTGATAAAATTACACTATAGCAAATGTGGCACACAGGCAAGTACCGGCCGCATTGGGGGCTCTTCCATTCCCCGCCCATGGCGTTATGGTCCCGCCCCAGACAACAAGGACCGCCCATGACCGAGCAGCTCGTTTCCACTTTCCGTTCCATTGTCGGCCAACGTCATGTGCTGGTTGGCGACCGCTCGACGCGGCGCTACCGCAAGGGCTATCGCTATGGCGACGGGCAGGTGCTGGCCGTTGTGCGGCCGGGCACGCTGGTGGAGAAATGGCGGGCGCTCAAGGCGTGCGTGGAGGCCGGCGTCATCGTCATCATCCAGGCGGCCAATACCGGGCTCACGGGCGGCTCGACACCGTTCGGGGACGGCTATGACCGGCCCATCGTCATCATTAACACGATGCGGATTTCGCGGGTCGACCTGATCTCGGGCGGCAGCCAGGTGATCGCCCTGCCCGGCGCAACGCTCGACAAGCTCGAAAAAACGCTGCGCCCTGTCGGGCGCGAGCCCCATTCGGTGATCGGGTCGAGCTGCATCGGGGCGTCGGTGACCGGCGGGGTGTGCAACAATTCGGGCGGATCGCTGATCCAGCGCGGCCCGGCCTATACCGAGCTGGCGCTGTATGCGCAGGTCGATGAAACCGGCACGCTCAGACTGGTCAACCATCTGGGGGTCGACCTCGGGGACAAGGCGGAAACCGTTCTCTCGCGGCTCGATGCGGGCCAGTATTCCAACGCCGATGTCACGCCCGAAGGCAATCGGCGCGCCTCGGATCACGATTATCATCGCCATGTGCGCGATATCGAGGCGGACACCCCTGCCCGTTTCAACGCCGACCCGCGCAAGCTGT
This sequence comes from Pelagibacterium sp., assembly GCA_002723255.1. Taxonomy (GTDB): domain Bacteria; phylum Pseudomonadota; class Alphaproteobacteria; order Rhizobiales; family Devosiaceae; genus Pelagibacterium; species Pelagibacterium nitratireducens. The sequence goes on from PBNW01000016.1 coordinate 52,438, forward strand.
TCGAGGCTTCGGGCAGCGCGGGCAAGCTGGCGGTGTTCGCGTTGCGGCTCGATACGTTCGCGGCGGACACCAATACGCAGGTGTTTTACATCGGATCAAACGACCCGCTCGAGCTCAACACGATCCGGCGGCACATGCTGAGCCGGTTTACCCACCTGCCCATCGCCGGGGAATATCTGCATCGGGACGCATACACGCTGACTCAAAGATACGGCAAAGACACGTTTCTGATCATCAAGCGGTTCGGCACCGACCGGATACCCACTGCGTTTGCAGCCAAGAGCTGGGTGGACGGGATCACCGAAAAGCTGGGGCTGGGCGGTACGGTTTCGGATCGCATGGTGCAGGCGATAACCGGGCTGTTGCCCCAACATCTGCCAAAGCGGATGAACGATTATCGCGACCGGTTCGAACATCATCTGATGATCCGCATGGGCGGAGACGGCGTTGCCGAAGCGCGAAGCTATCTCAAGGGCATGTTTCCCTCGGCAAGCGGGGATTATTTCGAATGCACACCGCAGGAAGGCACCGACGCCTTTTTGCACCGGTTTGCGGTCGGGGGGGCGGCGGTACGCTATCGCAACACCCATCCTCACGATGTCGAGGACATTCTGGCGCTTGACGTGGCGCTGCCGCGCAACGAGATCGACTGGCTGCCCGAACTGCCTGCCGATCTTGACGCCCAGATCGAATACAAGGTGTTGTGCGGTCATTTTTTCTGCCACGTCATGCATCAGGACTACATGATCAAAAAGGGCGTCGACGTGTCCGCGCTCAAGGAACAGCTTTTGGCCCTGCTCGACACGCGGGGCGCCGAATATCCGGCCGAACACAATGTGGGGCATCTTTATGCGGCCAAGCCGGCACTGGCGGACTTCTACAAGACGCTCGACCCCACAAACAGCTTCAACCCCGGCATCGGCAAGACGAGCAAGAAGAAGCAGTGGGCTTAAACAAATAGCCCCGCAGCTTTTGCCGCGGGGCCCCATTCATTCATATCTCAGGCTCCAAGCTCAGATCTAGAGCGCGTTGATGCGCTCGAGCATGCCTTCGGGCCAGGCATCGGAAAGCGGGGACGCGAGGTATTGTTCCTGCGCGTAGGTCTTGAACGCTTCGAGGTCGGGCTCATAGACCTTGAGACCTTCCTGCTCGAAGAAGGACACAAGTTCGGCTTCCTGATCGATATATTGTTGGTCGGACCAGGCAAAGGCCTCGGATGCGGCATCGCGCATGGTCTGCTGCTGCTCGGCGGTGAGCGAGGCAAACAGGTCGGCGTTGATGATGAGCATGCCAAATCCCATGTTGTGGCCGGTGAGGATGATCTGGTCGGTCACCTCGTGGAACTTCATGAGCTGATTGTTGGGCAGCGGGTTGTCCTGACCATCGATCGCGCCGGTCTGAAGGCCTGTATAGACCTCGGCATAATCCATCGGGGTGGGGTTGGCGCCAATGGCGCTGCCCAGGAACTGCCAGCTCTCGCCGCCCGGCATGCGCAGCCGCACGCCGTTGAGATCCTGAGGGGTCATCACTTCCCTATCGCCACGAAGATTGACGTGGCGGGCGCCGTAATAGGCGATGCCGAGGATTTCGAGACCCATTTCGTCGCGGGCCATCTGGCGGAACTCGTCGCCGATGTCGCTCTCGAACACCGCCTGGAGGTGCTCGGGATCACGAATGACATAGGCGGCGCCCAGAATATCGAAGGCCGGGACCTGCTTGGCGAAATCGGACGGCGGCAGCAGCGACATTTCGAGATTGCCGCGCTGGATGGCGACGATTTCGGAGCCCTGGGGCACCAGTGTCGAAGAGAAATAGGGCTGGAACTCGAAATCATCGCCCAGCCGTTCGGCAAAAATGTCGGTCAGCGCCACCGAGCGCGGGGCGTCGGCGGTCGTGGAGTCGGAAAAACGCAGGGCAATCGGCTCCTGCGCCAGGGCGGCCGCGGGCACCGTAAGTGCCAGAACGGCCAATGCCGAAAGGGCTTTGGTGTGGATGGTCATTTTGGGAAATCCTCCTCGGGGTTTTTCAGGAAAAGACAAATCTGTGTTCGGCCACGCCCTGCCCGATGCCCTCGACGGCCAGAAGCGAGCCGGCCAGCGGCTCGGCGGCAAGCTGGTTGTCGGAAAGAAATTTTCGGGCGGTCGTGACATAGAGCGTGCGGAAATCCGGGCCGCCAAAGCACAGGCAGGTTGGATTGGTGACGGGCATTTCAACGACCGTGTCGATCCGTCCATCGGGCGCGTAACGCACGATCCTCGAGCCGGCAAAGAACGCCTGCCAGAGGCACCCTTCGGCATCGATAGTTGCGCCGTCGGGGCGGTCGCCGGTTCGCGAGTAATCGGCAAAGACCTCCCTGCCGATTATGGTGCCATCGTCGGGATCGATCGTGAGGCGCCAGGATATGTGGCGTCTGGTGTCGGTGAAATAGCCTGTGCCGCCGTCGGGCGAAAAGGCAATGCCGTTGGAGACGATGACGTCATCGATCATCGCATGGGCCGTACCATCGGCGTCGATGCGATAGAGCTTGCCGTTGGGGCGATGGAGCTGGTTGTCCATGGTGCCGACCCAGAACCGGCCGCTGGGATCGACGCGGCCGTCGTTGAGACGGTTGTCGAGCCCGGCATCGACCTCGAGCATCGGATCGAGCGTGCCATCGACCGCGAGACGGTTGAGGGTGAGGTCGGTGGCGATCAGCTTTTCGTCATGGCCCGCCAATGCCAGCGACCCCAGAAACTGCGTTTCAAAGGCACGCGCATCGTGTTGGCCAGTGGCCGGATCGAGCCGATGCAGTGTCGGCTTTTCGATATCGAGCCACCATAATACGCGCTCTTTATCACACCACAGGGGCGTTTCGCCCAGCTGATCGAGACTGCGATGGGCACTCTCCACCGCGCTTCTGGCAATAGTCCTCATTGTCTCCCCCGGCTGCCGATTTGCTCTGTTCCAGCCGCCCGCACTTTTAACTAACGAGTTAGTTAAGTCAATAATCGTTCCCCGGCTCATCGTCCGTCGAGCGTGCGGGGCCGGCGGCAACCGGTTTTTCAGGGCGCAAACAAATCTGCACCGCGATGTAATGTAATGTCATAACGCTGTTATTTGCCGGCTCTAGCTTTGCCGGACGGGCGCTGGCGAGAGGATGGCCGAAGATGTCATCCCTTGCCAATCCAGCGTCCCGACCGCTCATGGACACTGGCCTCACACCTGCCCCATGAGCCCCGCAACGCAACCAAGCAGGGCTTTACAGATGAACGAGCACACTCCCAAATTTCCGACCCAGGGTCTGGAAAACGCCGAGTTCGAACCGGTTAACCCCACGTCCAACCCCACGATGGGCGAATTGATTTCCCGGCGCTTTTCGCGGCGCGGGTTCCTCAAGGGTTCGCTGGCCACAACGGCCATTGCCGCAACCGTCAGCCCGCTGGCGCTCCTGACCGCCGAAAAAGCACACGCCCAGACCGGCTCTGTCTTCTCGTTCGCCGAAGTCGAGGCCGGCGTCGATGCCGACCACCACGTCGCCGAGGGCTATGACGCCGACGTCCTGATCCGCTGGGGCGATCCGGTGACCAATGACGCGCCCGAATTCGACCCCACTGCCCAGTCGCCCCAAGCCCAGGCGGGCCAGTTCGGCTACAACAATGACTATGTCGGCTATGTCCCGCTCGAGGGTTCGTCCGAACATGGTCTGTTGCTGGTCAACCATGAATACACCAACGCCCATCTGATGTTCCCTGGTCTGGTGACGGTGACCGACGGCGAGGCCCAACAGGGTCCGCTCTCTGAAGACCAGGTCAATATCGAGATCATGGCCCATGGCGGCTCGATCATCGAAATCGAAAAGGTCGACGGCAAATGGCAGCGCGTTGCCGGCAGCCCCTACAACCGCCGCATCACCGGCGAAACGGAAATGGAAATCACCGGCCCGGTCGCCGGACATGACCGTCTCAAGACCAGCACCGATGACACCGGCACCATGGTGCGCGGCACGCTCAACAACTGCGCCGGCGGCACGACGCCCTGGGGCACGTATCTGATGGCCGAAGAAAATTTCCACGGCTATTTCGCCGGCGAGTTGCCCGAAGGTCACCGCGAAAGCGAAAATTATGCACGCCTGGCGGCGCCGGGCGGCTGGTATGAGTGGCACAATTTCCACGACCGTTTCGACGTTTCAAAAGAACCCAACGAGATGAACCGTTTCGGCTGGATCGTCGAAGTCGATCCCATGGACGCCAGCTTTATGCCAAAAAAGCGCACCGCTCTTGGACGTTTCAAGCATGAAGGCGCCGAATCGGTTGTCGCTCCTGATGGCCGCGTGGTGTTGTATTCGGGCGACGACGAGCGCTTCGATTATGTCTATAAATTCGTGACCGCCGGCACGTTCAATGCCGACGATCGCGCCGCCAATATGGGCCTGCTCGATGAGGGTACGCTTTATGTCGCCCGGTTCGATGAAGACGGTTCGATGGAATGGCTGCCGCTCACCTTTGGCGAAGGCCCGCTTACTGAAGACAACGGCTTTGAGAGCCAGGCGGACGTTCTGATCGAGACCCGTCGGGCTTCCGATCTCTTGGGCGCAACCCCGATGGATCGTCCCGAAGACATCGAGCCCAACGCCACCAATGGCCGCGTCTATGTCATGCTGACCAACAATACGGCACGCGAAGAGGCCAATGCCGCCAATCCGCGCATCGACAACGCCTTCGGCCACATCGTGGAGATCCACGAAGAGGGTGGCGATTTCGCCGCCACCGCCGGCACCTGGGAAATTCTGCTGCAGTGCGGCGACCCTGAAATCGCCGAAGTGGGTGCAACCTTTTCGACCGAAACCACCGAAAACGGCTGGTTCGGCATGCCAGATAACTGCGCAGTGGACGCCGATGGCCGCCTGTGGGTCTCCACCGACGGCAATTCGCTCGCAGCGACCGGCCGCACCGATGGTCTTTGGGCCGTCGATACCGATGGCGAAGCCCGCGGCACTTCAAAGCTGTTCTATCGTGTGCCGGTTGGCGCCGAAATGTGCGGTCCGCTGCCGACCCCGGACCTGGCCACAATGTTCGTTGCCGTCCAGCACCCTGCCGACGGCGGCGAGGACTGGGATGGCCATGGACGCCCGTCCTACTACGAAGACCTTTCGACCCGCTGGCCCGATTTCCGCGACGACATGCCGGTGCGCCCGTCCGTCGTTGCCATCACCAAGCAGGGCGGCGGCAAGATCGGTACGGCGTAACCGCAAAGACCAATTCCAATCATGGCCGGGCCGGCTCGCGAGGTTTCGCGTGCCGGCTTTTCATGGCCCTTAGGGCCTTGGGTTGGCCCCATTGAAGGCGTTAGGGTGGCAGGAAACGAAAGGATACAAACATGAGCGAAGTCAACGCCGCCGCCTCGGGTACATTCTCGCTGGGAGATCATACCATCAACCGGCTGGGGTACGGCGCCATGCGCATAACCGGGCGGGGGATCTGGGGCCCGCCTTCCGATCGTGACGGAGCGCTCGAAACGCTGAAGCGCCTGCCCGAACTGGGTGTCAATTTCATCGACACCGCCGATTCCTATGGACCGGACGTTTCCGAGGAATTGATCCGCGAAGCGCTCTATCCTTATGAGGGGATGCTGGTGGCGACCAAGGCGGGGCTGACGCGGGCCGGGCCGGATCGCTGGGCGCCCAACGGGATGCCCGACTATCTGATCGAGCAGGCGCAAAAGAGCCTCAAAAAGCTCGGGGTCGAGCAGATCGCCCTTTGGCAGTTGCACCGCATCGATCCGCGTGTGCCGCGCGAAGAACAGTTCGGGGCGGTCAAGGCGCTGCTCGATCAGGGCATCATCGCCCATGCCGGGTTGAGCCAGGTCAGTGTCGAAGACATCGAGGCGGCGCGGAAGGTGTTTCCTGTCGCAACCGTTCAGAACAAATACAATCTCGTCGTTCGCGAGAGCGAGGACGTGCTCGATTACTGCGAAAAGGAAGGGATCGGGTTCATTCCCTGGTTCCCGCTGGCGGCGGGCGATCTGGCCAAGCCCGGATCGGTTCTCGACGGCATCGCGCAAAAGCACGGCGCGGCGCCCAGCCAGATCGCTCTGGCCTGGGTGCTCAAGCGCAGCCCCGTGATGCTGCCCATTCCAGGGACATCAAAAGTCGCCCATCTCGAAGAGAATGTGGCAGCCGCAGGAATCGCGCTTTCCGACGAGGACTTCGCGGCCCTCGATGCAGCCGGGCGCAAATGAGTGCCTATGTCGCGCTGTTGCGGGCGGTCAATGTGGGCGGAACCGGCAAGTTGGAAATGAGCGAACTCACCGCGATGTGCGAGGCGGCGGGGTTTGAGACGGTCAAAACCTATATCGCCAGCGGAAATGTGGTGTTTTCCGCCGACCTTGGTGAAGCGCAGGTGCGCAAGGCACTCGAGGAGCGGCTGGAAGCCTATGCGGGCAAGCCGGTGGGCGTTGTTGTGAGAACGGCACGGGAAATGGCCGAGGTCTTGAAGGCCAACCCGTTTCCCGATGCCAAGCCCAATTATACGGTGGCGATCTTTCTCAACGGGCAGCCGGCAGACGATACCCTCGACACCCTGCGCAACCGCGCCGAGAACGAAGAGGTGCGGCTGGGCAGGCGGGAAATCTACGTGTCCTACGGCTCGGGGATGGGACGATCCAAGCTGGTCATCCCTGCGGCCAAACAGGGCACGGCGCGCAACATGAACACCATTGCCAAACTGGCGGAGATGGGCGCAGCGCTCACGTAAAAAGGCCGCCTTGCGGCGGCCTTTTCAAAACCCTGGATTTCGAGGCAAACGCCCGAAATCAGTCAGCCGGCTGCAGGTTGACTGCAGAGGCGCGGCCGTCGCGGCCCTTTTCCAGCTCGTAGGAAACGGCCTGGCCTTCGACCAGAGTGGTCATGCCCGAGCGCTCTACAGCGGAAATGTGGACGAAAGCGTCCTGGCCGCCCTGGTCAGGCTGAATGAAGCCGAAGCCCTTGGTGGTGTTGAAGAATTTTACTTTGCCAGTGATCATCGAGAGATCCTTTCGAATGGCGAATAGTTCAGGCGCGACATGCGCCGAACCCAACGTCTTGCAATAAAGGATATCCAAGTGACCGGAAAAACCGGCAGATCAGGTAGCCAAGCGCATCGAACGTATGAGAATAATCATTACAGCGCTACTGCGGTCAAAACAAGGCCGTTGACGCACCCGGCGCACGATTTGAGTCGCGCGCGCCGGGCAGTGCCTTCCGGCAACGATCAGCCGAGCACCGATTTCACCGCGGAAGCGGTCTTTTCCACAACAATGTCGGCCTCGGCTTCGCTCAGGCAAAGGGGCGGTGCAAAGCCGATGATATCGCCCTGCGGCATGGCGCGGGCGATGACACCCAGCCTTGCCATTTCGCCAACGATGCGGGGCGCGACTTTCTCTGAAGCGTCAAAGAAGGTGGCGGTGTCGCGGTCCTTGACCAGTTCGACGGCGCACAGCATGCCCTCGCCGCGCACTTCGCCCACATTGGCGTGTTCGCCCAGGGCGGCGCTCATCTGGACGTTGAGATATGCACCGGTTTTCCCCGCGTTTTCCACAAGCCCCAGCTTGTCGATGAGGTTGAGGTTGGCAATGCCGGCGGCGGCGCCGATTGGGTGGGCCGAATACGTCCAGCCGTGCCCGATGGGGCCGTTTTCGTCGGTGCCGTCCATCAAGACCTGCCACATCCTGTCGCCCACGATCGAACCCGAGAGCGGGGCATAGGCCGAGGTCAGGCCCTTGGCGATGGTGATGAGATCGGGGCGCATGCCGTAGTGATCGGACCCCATCATGGTGCCCAGACGGCCAAAGCCGGTGACCACTTCGTCGGCGATGAGCAGGATATCGTGCTTGTCGAGCACCTGCTGGATGGCCTCCCAATATCCGGCCGGGGGCGGCACGATGCCGCCGGTGCCCAGAATGGGCTCGCCGATGAAGGCGGCAATGGTATCGGCGCCTTCACGCGCGATCAGCGCTTCGAGTTCGGCGGCGCAATGGAGAACGAATTCGGCCTCGCTCATGTTGCGGCGCGGGCGGCGGTAATAGTACGGCGCCTCGGTGCGGATGACCTGGGAAAGCGGCAGGTCGAACTTGTTGTGGAAGGTGGCAAGCCCGGTCATTGACCCGGTCATCAGGCCCGAGCCGTGATAACCGCGCCAGCGCGAGATGATCTTCTTTTTTTCCGGCCGGCCCAGGATGTTGTTGTAGTACCAGACCAGCTTGATGTTGGTCTCATTGGCGTCGGAACCCCCGAGCCCGAAATAGACCTTGCTCATCCCTTCGGGTGCGCGGTCGAGCACCATCTTGGCCAGCGTGATCGAGGCTTCGGTGCCGTGGCCGACATAGGCGTGATAATAGGCGAGCTCTTTTGCCTGCTCGGCAATGGCTTCTGAAATTTCGGTGCGGCCATAGCCGACATTGACGCAATAGAGCCCGGCAAAGGCGTCGAGCAATTTGTTGCCGTCACGATCCTCGATATAGACGCCCGATGCTGTCTTGACGATGCGATTGGGGCTTTCGCCGCGCGCATGCTGGGCGAGATGGGTCGAGGGGTGGAAGAAATTTTCCCGATCCCACTGGTCGAGCTGATCGTTGGTGAGCATTTTTTTGGTCCTTATTGATCTTCTAATTTTCAGTGGATGTGCGCGATGTCGGGAGCGCACGCCCTTTGCAGCCGCTCCGCACCGGACATGCGGTGCACCTAGGCCCAGTCGCGGCAGACATATTTGACTTCGGTGAATTCCTCCATGCCCAGTCGGGCGCCTTCGCGGCCCATGCCGGACTGCTTGTAGCCGCCAAACGGGATCGGCGCGCCGGTGACCTTGGTGCGGTTGACGGCGACCATGCCGAACTGGAGCTGTCGGGAGGCCCTGTAGATGCGGCGCGGATCCATTGTGTGGAGGTAGGCGATCAGCCCGTATTCGGTGGCGTTGGCGCGGGCGATGGCTTCCTCTTCGCTGTCGAAGGGGCAAAGCGCGGCGACGGGGCCGAAGGTTTCCTCGTTCATGATCAGGGCATCGGCGGGTACGTCAGTGAGGATCGTGGGCTGGAAGAACAGTGGGCCGTTTTCGTCCACCCTGCCCCCGGTCAGACATTTGGCGCCCTTGGCCAAGGCGTCCTCGACGTGGGAGACCTGCTTGGCGACCGCCTTTTCGTTCATCAGCGGACCGATATCGGGATCGGTGGAACCGGGACCGACCGAAAGGGCGGCGGCGGCTTCGGCGAAACGTTCGGCAAAGCTTTCGTAGATGCGGCGGTCGATGAAGAACCGGTTGGCGCCCAGGCAATCCTGGCCGGAGGTGGCGAACTTGGCCTTTACGGCTTCTTCGACGGCCTGATCGAGATCGGCATCGGCAAAGACGATGAAGGGAGCGTGGCCACCCAGTTCCATGACCAGCCGTTTTACGGTGCCCGCCGACTGGCGGTAGAGCAGCTTTCCGATTTCGGTCGAGCCGGTGAAGGACAAAACGCGGACGCGGGCGTCCGCCGTCCAGGGTTCAACGATTGTCGGTGCCTTGCCGGTCACCACGTTAAAGGCTCCGGCCGGGATGCCGGCGCGGGTGGCAAGGACAGCGAGGGCCGTTGCCGAAAACGGGGTTTCCGACGAAGGGTGGACAAGACAGGTGCAGCCGGCGGCCAAGGCGGCAGCAGCCTTGCGGGTGATCATGGCCGCGGGAAAGTTCCAGGGGGTGATAAGCGCGGCAACGCCGGCCGGTTCGCGCCAGATTTCCACTTCCGCGTCGGGCAGGTGGGAGGTGACGGATTCGATATTGGGGCGCTTGGCTTCCTCGGCAAAGAACTCGACGAAAGAGGCCGCATAGGCGATTTCACCGCGCGATTCGGAAATGGGTTTGCCCTGCTCGGCGGTCATGATCTGGGCGAGGTCTTCGCGCGCATCCATGATGAGATCGTACCAGCGGCGCAGGATCGTGGAGCGCTCCTGGGGCAACAGCCCCGACCACTGGGCAAAGGCCGCATCGGCCTGATCGATGGCGGCAGAGGATTCTTCTGCGCTCAATGCCGGAATGGTGCCGACCACATCGCCGGTGGCGGGATCGGTAACGGCAATGTCTTCGCCCGACGCAGCGGCCACCGGACGGCCGGCGACATGGGCCAGTTGGCAGAACAGCTCGGGATCGGTCAGCGTCGTGGCAAGGCCGGACGGGGCATATTTGGCGGACAGGCTCGACATGGGCACGAGTCTTTCGTTTAGCGGGGAACCAGACTGACCATAGCGGGGAAGCGGGAGAGGTGGGCGCCAAACTGACCGGGGGTAAGGCGATGGTTCTGATGGTTTGATGGTCGAAGCGAAGAGGGTTATTCTGCCGGACCCGACTCGCCCCATTCCAGCCCGTCTCATTCCCGTATTCCACAAGGTCCGATCCGAAATGAAAACCTATACACTCCCAGCGTTCGGCCGGGATGTTTCCAGCATCGTTTTGGGCATGATGCGCATTGCGAAAATGGAGGACAGCGAGATCGACGCCCTGGTGCGCGGGGCGCTCGATCATGGGGTCAATGTGCTCGATCATGCCGATATCTATGGCGGAGAGCGCCACAGATGCGAGGCGCGGTTCGGCGAGGCGGTCGCGCTATCGGCGGGCGAGCGCGAGCAGATTGCCATTCAATCGAAGGTCGGCATCCGCAAAGGATATTTCGATTTTTCGGCCAGCCATATCGTTTCGACCGTCGATGAATCGCTTGCGGCGCTGAGGACCGATTATCTCGACGTGTTGCTGCTCCATCGCCCCGATACGCTGGTCGAACCCGAGGAAGTGGCCGCGGCATTCGATGCCTTGCACGCGGCGGGCAAGGTGCGCCATTTCGGGGTATCCAACCATACGCCCGGGCAGATCGAATTGCTCAAGACGGCGGTGCGTCAGCCCCTGATCTTCAATCAGGTGCAGCTTTCGCTCGCGCACGCGCCGATGTTTGCGCAAGGGGTGGCGGCCAATATGGCCGGGCTGGAGCAATCTGTCAGCCGCGACAATGGGCTGCTGGAATATTCGCGCATCAACGCAATGACGCTGCAGGCATGGTCGCCGTTTCAGGCGGGGGTTTTCGATGGGGTTTTCGTGGGCGACCGCGAGCGGTTTCCCGCGCTCAACACGGTGCTTGACGAATTGGCCGGAACCCATGGCGTGACGCCATCGGGCATTGCGGTGGCCTGGATCATCCGGCATCCGGCCAATATCCAGGTGGTGCTGGGCACCACCAAAGCCAGCCGGGTTGCCGAAGCGGCGGCGGGGTCGGACGTGGAGCTGAGCCGGGAGGAATGGTATCGGCTGTTTACGGCGGCGGGGCATACGCTGCCCTGACGATGTGCCGTTATCCCGGTGACGGGTGGCTGCACATCGCGGCTTTACCGATAGGCTGTAAGCCCCTCTACCCCGCGTCGGCCACCGCGCTCACTGGCAGGGGCGTATCTTTTACCGGGGCCGTGACGACGTAGGAATAGTAGCGCCGCACGCCGATCTTGGCGGCCAGAAGGTCCTCGATGAGTTTTTGATAATCTTCGAGGTCGCGGGTGATGATCTTGAGCATGTAGTCGATGCCGCCGCCCACCGCCCAGCATTCGACGATCCGCTCGATCTTGCCGATAGCGGCCTCGAAGCGGGAAAAGTCCTCGGCCTGATGGCTTTCGAGTTCGATCTGGACGAAAACGATGGTCAGCGGGCCAAAGGCGCGCAGCGAGATGCAGGCGCCGTAGCTTTCGATGATGCCTGCATCTTCGAGGCGTTTGAGGCGCTCCCAGCAGGGGGTGGGGGTGAGGTTGACCCGTTCGGCGAGCGTAGCCTTGGGTATGCGGCCCTCGCGCTGGAGGATCGCCAGAATTTTCAGGTCCCGGTCATCGAGCTTGAGTTGAACCTGGCGAATGGCAGCGCCCCTTTTTGCCAAATGCTTTTGCATCGGCGCAAGCTACTCTCTCGGGGGGGCTAACGTCCAGATTTATGACAAGAAAAAGTTTCACAGGCCAATACCCCACCGGAAGCAGGTCCGATGGGTCGCCCGTTGCCGAGTGCCGTTCAGAAGCGCTAGTTGTCTTCCAGAACGGCCTTGAGAAATTCGCGCGTGCGCTCTTCCTTGGGGTCGGTAAACAGAACCTCGGGCTTGTCCTGTTCGAGCACCCTGCCCTGGTCGAAAAAGCAGACTCTATCGGAAATCTGCCGCGCGAAATTCATTTCATGGGTGACCAGTAGCATGGTCAGATCGTGTTCTTCGGCCAGGCGCCGGATGACGCCGAGCACTTCGCCCACCAGTTCGGGATCGAGCGCGGAGGTCGGCTCGTCAAACAGCATGATCTTGGGCCGCATGGCCAGCGCCCGGGCGATGCCCACGCGCTGCTGCTGGCCACCGGACAACTGGTGGGGGTATTTGTCGGCCTGGTCGGTCAAACCCACCATCTCGAGCAAATCGTCGGCGCGCTCTTTCGCCTCGCCTTTCGAGACGCCCAGAACCTGGGTCGGCGCTTCGGTCAGATTGCGCCGCACGGTCATGTGCGGGAACAGATTGAACTGCTGGAACACCATGCCCATCTTTTCGCGCATCCTGCGCAGATGGGACTCGCCGGCCGGCTTGAGGCTGCCATCGCCGGACTTTTCGTGCCAGAGCGTATCGCCATCGACATAGACCACGCCCCCCGAAATCGGCTCGAGGGTCATAAGGATGCGCAGCACCGTGGATTTGCCCGATCCAGAGGGCCCGATGATGGTGACCTTCTCGCCCGGCTGAACCTCGAAATCGAGTTCGTTGATGACCGTGAAGGTGTCGAAACGTTTGACGACCTTGTCGAACTTGATGATGGGGTCGGTCATTTAAGCGGAATCCCTCTTTTGGGCAGGGCGCGGTCAACGAAGCGGACGCCCGTTGAAGCCACCAGAGTCATGATGAGATAAAGCCCGCCCACCATCGAGAGCGGAATGATGTAATTGAACGTGCGGTCGCCGATGATGCGGGCCACGTTGAGCATTTCGAGCACGGTCACGACCGAAAGCAGCGGCACGTCCTTCATGATCGAGACGAGGTAATTGCCCATGGCGGGGATGATGCGCGGCACCGCCTGGGGCAGGATGATGTGAGTGAAGGTACGGCCGCCCGAAAGATTGAGGGCGCGGGCCGCCTCGTGCTGGCCCTTGGCCACGGCCTCGATGCCGGCGCGATAGACTTCAGATGTATAGGCCGAATATTGCAGGCCCAGAGCCAGCGCGCCGGTCATGAAAGCGGGGAGCGTAATGCCGAATTCGGGCAGCACGTAATAGAGAAAGAACAATTGGATCAAAAGCGGGGTATCGCGCAGAAACTCGGTGACCACCGCGGCGGGCCAGGAAATGATCTTAAGCGGCGCGGCCTTGAGCGCGGCCCAGACGAGCCCCACGACCAGCGCGATGAAAAAGCCCAGCACGGTGGCCTGAATGGTCACCCACATGCCGATCAAGAGGATGGGCAGGATCGAGGTGGCAAAAGCCCAGTTGGACGAGGCGTCCCATGCAATTCCGAACAGCATCTCGTCACCTCGCTCCGGCGCGCCAGCGGCCCACGAACCGCTCGAGCAGTTTCATCATGGCGGTCAAGACCAGCGCCAGCCCGAAATACATCAGCAGCGCCAATGAATAGATCGTCGTCGAATCCTGGGTGAAATTGCGCAATTGCTCGGCGCGGAAGGCCAGATCGGAGAGCGAAATGAGCGAGACCAGTGCCGTGTCTTTCAGGTTCTGGACCGCCAGATTGCCGAACGAGGGCATCATTTCGGGGATGGCCTGAGGCAGCGCTATGCGCCAGAGCGTCCGACGCGGCGTGAAATTGAGCGCCTTGGCGGCCTCGTACTGGTCCTTGGAAACCGACTGGATGGCTCCGCGCACCACCTCGGCGCCGTATGCGCCGATGTTGAGCGAGAGCGCCAGCACACCGGCAACGACCGGGGGCAATCGCAGATCGATGCCGATGGCCTGCCCTGCCACCGGCAGCGCGAAATAGAGCCAGAAGAGCTGCACCAGCAGCGATGTGCCGCGGAAGATCTCGATATAGCCGACCGAAATCGCCTTGATGAGAGGGTTGTGGGCGAGCTTGCCGATACCTGCGGCGAAGGCGAGAATCGCCCCGAACACCGTTGAATAGATCGTCAGCTCGACGGTCACCCAAGCCCCTAGCATCAGGGGGTTGAGATATTGGGTCCAATCCATGAAGGCGTTCTCGAAACAGCTTTTCTGGAAAACGGGTGAAGCCTAACCAAGTTGCCGGCGGGCGCCTTTTCTGGTCGCGCCCACCGGCAGATCGGTATCAGAGCAATGCGCCTTATTCGGTGCAGAGCTCCTCAGTGCTCATGTCGAACGAACGCGAGGTGTCGGCATCGGTAAAGCCGTAGCCGGACACGGTTTCGAGCCATTCGTCGCTCTGCTTGTACTCGGCGAGCACCTCGTTGACCGCGTCGCGGAGCTCTTCATTGCCTTCGGCAAAGACGAACCCGCCCCAGGAGCGCTGTTCGGTCCCGTCGATGACCGGATCGGTGAAGCCTTCGGCCACTTCCACGGCATCGCTCTGGCCGGCCAGCTCGCTGGCGGTCAGACCGGTCGCTGCATAGGCATCGGCGCGGCCGGTCGAAACCGTCGAGATCGCGTCGGCGTTGGACGAGATCGTCACGAGCTGATCTTCAGACACCCCGAGCGCCTGCATCATGTCGAGCTGATTGGCGCCAGCCATGATGGCAACCGTCATATCGGAATTTTCGGCGAAATCGGCGTAGCCGCTCAGCCCCTCGGGGTTGCCGGCGGGCACCAGAAGACCTTCACCGTAGGAGGTGTTGGGCTCCGAATAGATGACCGTTTCGCAACGGGTGGGGATGATGGCCATTTCGGCGGCGACCATATCGAAACGGTCAGCCTGAAGGCCGGGGATCAGCGAGGAAAAATCGGTGGTGACCCACTCGATATCGGTCACGCCGAGTTCCTCGACAATGTGCTTGGCCACATCGGGGCCGGCACCCATGGCTTCGCCGGAAACCGGATCGATATAGCCATAGGGGATTTCGTTGGCGACGGCGATGCGGATCGAACCGCTTTCCTGAATTTCTTCAAGGCTGGCGGCCTGAGCGGCGCCTGCGACGGTGAGCGCAGCGGCGCTGGCGAGCAGGGTTGTCTTGAGGGCCTTGGAAATTGTTGCGTGCATAATGTTCCTGTCCTTTGATATTATCGCTGACATTGTGCGCAGTGCCGAAATTGAGGGCAAATATGACCCCAATTCATTCAAAGTCGGGCGGCACCGTTCCCGAAGTCACTCCGGGGACAAAGCCACCTCATCACTGCCGAACTTGAGCGTTCTCTGCACATAATGCTTTAACACGGGATAGGGTTGCCAACTTCTGGCCACAAGTCGAGGGACGATACGTCTATATAGGGCGGGGTTTGGCAGCAAGATCGACTGCACGGGTCGTTCAAAATGGAAGGACCGCCCACGCGCCGGGGCTGCATAGTCGGTCGATTATCAATTGCCGGCCAAGCCCTTAGGTGGCGCATAGGGTCGGCGTGTCGGCTGACTCTTAGACAGAATTAAGGGATGGTGCATGGCCGAAATGGTGACGATGGCAGACGTTCTGGCGGCCCGCCGGCGCATTGGTCCGCTCGTGCATCGCACCGCGCTGACACCGAGCCTGTCGCTGTCCGAAGCGAGCGGGCAGACGATCCTGCTCAAGAACGAGCAGCAGCAATTGACCGGCAGCTTCAAGCTGCGGGGTGCGACCAACGCGGTGCTTTCGCTTTCCGATGAGGAGCGCGGGCGGGGCGTTACCGCAGCCTCGACCGGAAATCACGGCCGCGCCCTTTCCCATGCCGCCAAGGCTGCGGGCACGCGCGCAGTGATCTGCATGTCGTCTCTGGTGCCCGCCAACAAGGTCGAGGCGATCAGGGCGCTGGGGGCCGAAGCGCGAATCGTGGGCAGGAGCCAGGACGATGCGCAGGTCGAGGTGGACCGGCTGGTCGCCGAGGAAGGCCTTATCGACGTCCCGCCGTTCGATCGGGCCGAAGTGATCGCCGGACAGGGCACACTGGGGCTGGAAATTTTAGAGGATGCGCCCGAACTCGACGCGGTGCTGGTGCCGCTTTCCGGTGGCGGGTTGATCGCGGGCGTGGCGCTGGCGATCAAGACGCTTTCGCCCAAGACGCGGGTGGTCGGGGTGTGCATGGAGCGCGGCGCGGCCATGGTTGCCTGCCTTGCTGCGGGCCAGCCGGTGGAGGTTGAAGAGCTCGAAACGCTTGCAGATTCGCTGGGGGGCGGGATCGGGCTGTCCAATCGCTACACCTTTTCGATGGTGCGCGATCTGGTCGATGAAACCATCGTCCTGACCGAAAAGGAAATCGCCGAGGCGATTGCGCATGGGTATTTCAAGGAGCGCGAGGTGCTCGAAGGCGCGGCAGCCGTGGGGATCGGGGCGATCCTTTCGGGCAAGTTCGTGCCCAAAGGCCCGACCGCGCTGGTGCTGTCGGGCAAAAATATCGACATGGGCGTTCACGGCCAGATCATAGCGGGCACGCACACGGCGTTGAGTGAGGCTGCGTGATGGCTGACGTTCAGATTCTCACCGAAACCGATCTGAAAAAGCTCGTGCCGCTCGATCTCGAGGCCGTCCAATGTGTCGAGGATGCATTTGCGGCGCTGGCGGGCGGCAAGGTGGTGATGCCGCCTATCCTCAGGCTCGATATCGCCGAAGCCAATGGCGAGGTGGATGTGAAAACCGCCTATGTGCCGGGGCTCGAGAGCTTTGCCATCAAGATGAGCCCGGGCTTTTTCGACAATCCCAAAATCGGGCTAGCTTCGACAAACGGGCTGATGGTGGTTTTGTCGGCAAAGACGGGGCTGCTCGAAGCGCTGCTGCTCGACAACGGGTATCTGACCGATGTGCGCACGGCAGCGGCGGGGGCCGTGGCGGCCAGACATCTTTCGCGTGAGGATTCGGAAAGCGCCGCGATCATCGGGGCCGGCATGCAGGCCAAACTGCAGCTTGAAGCGCTGGCTCTGGTGCGGCCGATCAAGAAGGCCGTGATCTGGGCGCGCGACCGGGGCAAGGCCGAGGACCTGGCGCGGCACGCTTCGCAGAAACTGAAGATCGCCGCCATTGTGGCCAGCAGCCCGGAGACTGCGGTGCACGGTGCCGATATCGTGGTCACGACGACCCCGGCCACCGAACCGCTGATCATGGCCGACTGGATCAAAGCCGGTCAGCATGTGACCGCCATGGGATCGGACGCCGAGCACAAGAACGAAATCGATCCCGCACTGGTCAAAAAAGCCGACCTCTATGTCGCCGACCGGTTGAGTCAGACGCGGCTTTTGGGGGAATTGCACCACGCCATAAAGACCAGGCTGGTGGATGAGCAGGACAGCTTTGCCGAACTGGGCGCTGTGATCGCCGGGACGGCAACGGGCCGGACATCTCAAGCGCAGATCACCTTCGCCGATCTCACCGGCACCGGGGTTCAGGATACGGCGATTGCCACCCTGGCCCGAACCCGCGCGCTGACCAGCGGCGCGGGCACACTCTTTCAGACCTGATTGTCGGGTCTCTTTCTGGAGCGCCAAGGCAAAATGCCCAATACCCGCCTGCCTTTTACCCTGCCCGAATATTACGAGCGCCTGGAGGCCGTCCGCCGGTCGATGCAGACGCAGGGCATCGACGTTCTGATCGTCACCAATCCCTCCAACATGCACTGGCTGACCGGCTATGACGGGTGGAGCTTTTACGTGCATCAGGCGGTGATCGTTTCGCTCACCGACGAGCCTTTGTGGTGGGGGCGGCCCATGGATGCGGTGGGGGCCGAAAAAACCACCTGGCTGGCAACGGACTCGATCTATTTCTATCCCGACGATTTCGTTCAGAACCCCGAAAAGCACGCCTATGTGCATCTGTGCGGCGTGCTCAAGGACAAGGGCTGGGACCAGCGCCGGATTGGCGTGGAAATGGACAATTATTATTTCACCGCCTCCTGCCTTGAGACGCTGCGGGCCGAAATCCCCGATGTCGCAATTATCGATGCCACTTCGGTGGTCACCTGGCAGCGTTCGGTCAAATCGGAAGCCGAGATCGAATATATGCGCCGCGCGGCACGGATCGTTGAAGCGATGCATGCACGTATTCGCGAGGTGACGCGGCCCGGTTTGCGCAAGAACGAGCTGGTCGCGGAAATCTATCACGCCTCGCTGGTTGGCGCGGATGGCTATGGGGGGGACTATTCGGCGATCGTTCCGCTCACGCCCTCGGGGCGCGATGCGGCGGCGGCGCATCTGACCTGGGACGATCGCGAGATGGTCAAGGGCGAAGGCACGTTTTTCGAGATTGCCGGATGTTACAAGCGCTATCACTGCCCGATTTCGCGCACCGGCTATCTGGGCAAGCCGCCCAAGGACATGCTCAAGGCGCAGGAAGCGGTGCTCGAAGGCATGGAAGCGGGCATGGCGGTGGCAAAACCCGGCTATACGTGCGGGGAAATCGCCGATGCGTTTTTCGGTGTGCTCAAGAAATACGGCGTCGAGAAAACCTCGCGCACCGGCTATTCGGTGGGGCTGTCCTATCCGCCCGATTGGGGCGAGCACACGATGAGCATCCGTCCGGGCGACCCCTCGATCCTGCGCGCCAACATGGTGTTCCATTTCATGCCGGCCATCTGGACCCCCGACTGGGGGCTGGAGATCACCGAAACCATGCGGATTACTGACGAGGGCGGGCCGGAGTGCCTGGCCAATGTGCCGCGCGAGATGTTTGTGAAGAACTAGAAAGGGCAAGGCCCCTCGCCCCGACCCTCTCCCCAGAGGGGCACGGCCCTAACCAGATATTGTGGAGTTTGATTCTTGGCCCATAGACTGCTCGGTGAAACGCTCGAAATCCTCGCGGACCTGATCGGCTTTGAGTCGGTGTCGGCGGACAGCAATCTCGAGATGATCGCCTATATCAACCACCGGCTCGACCAGATCGGCACGCGCACCTATCTGACGCTGAACGAGACGGGCAACAAGGCCAACCTTTTTGCAACGCTGGGCCCGCCGGAAGCCGATGGCGGGATCGTTCTGTCGGGGCACACCGATGTGGTGCCGGTGGAAGGGCAGGACTGGAGTTCGGACCCGTTCACGGCAACGCTGCGCAACCGAAAGATCTACGGGCGCGGGGCGTGCGACATGAAGGGGTTCATCGCCTGCACGCTGGCTTTTGCCCCCTATTTCCAGGAAATCGGATTAAAGCGCCCCATCCATCTGGCCTTTACCTATGACGAGGAGGTGGGGTGCCTTGGCGCACATGTGATGCTCAAGGAACTCAAGGCGACCGGCCGCAAGCCTTCGCTGTGCATCGTGGGCGAACCGACCATGATGAAGATCGTCGAGGGCAACAAGGGGTGCTGCGAATACACCACCCATTTTACCGGGCTCGAGGGCCATGGCTCGATGCCCGACCGGGGGGTCAATGCCGTCGAATATGCCGTGCAATATGTCACCAAGCTGCTCGAAATCGGCGGCGCGCTGAAATCGCGCGCGCCGGAGGGCAGCCGGTTCGAACCGCCCTGGTCGACAATTCAGATCGGTAAAATGGCCGGCGGCATCGCGCGCAACATCATCCCCGGGCAGTGTTCGGTGGAGTGGGAGTTGCGGCACGTCAATTCGGGCGATTTTGCCTTCACCCATGAGCAGATCACCGGCTTTGTCGAGGATGTTCTGCTGCCCAAAATGGTCGATATCCATCCCGACGCGGCGGTCATCACCGAAACCATCGGGGAAGTGGCCGGGCTCGAACCAATGACCAAATCGGAGGCCGTGGCACTGGTGCGGGCGCTGACCGGCAATGAGGATCCTGCCGAATGCGTGGCGTTTTCGACCGAGGCGGGCCTGTTTCAGGAAATGGGCATCGATACGGTAATCTGCGGACCGGGCTCGATCGAACAGGCGCACAAGCCCGACGAATTCGTGGAGCTGGACCAGTTGAGCGCCTGTCTGGAAATGATCGAGGGATTGGAAAAGCACCAGTAGGCTGGGAAGCCCCCTCAACCTGGACCTTGGGTCCAGCCTCCCGCAGGGAGAGGTGAGAAAGCGGCTGACGGTGGGGGAGATAGCGAGGGGTGGTGCATTTGCGCTCTGCCGTCATCCCGGGCCGAGACCCGGGATCCAGTAAGCGGCAGCTTGGCGGCTCCATCGCACGCGTTGGGGTACTGGCCCCCCGGGTCAAGCCCGGGGTGACGGTGGCGGGGTTATAGAGCTAGAGCATATCGCTGGCGCTCAGGAGCGCTACCGGAACGCCGGAATGACCTCGCGGCCATAGCGGGCGATGATGTCTTCTTCCTCGCCACTGTCGAGATAGATGTTGAACTGGGTAACGCCCGCCGCTTCGAGATCGCGGATCTTTGCGATGTGGTCTTCGGGCTCGCCGAGCACGCAGAAGCTTTCAACGATGTCGTCGGTGATGAAATCGAGGTACGGGTTATCGGACTGGCCGTGCTTGGAATAGTCATAGCCACGCCGCGCTTCGATATATGAGGTGAGGCTGGCGGGGACCTTGTCGCTGTCGGCGCCGTATTTCTCGACGATATCGGCCACGTGATTGCCCACCATGGCGGGGAACCATTTGGTGGCTTCGATGGCTTTTGCCTTGTCCCCGAAATAGGCGGGCGCAGCGGCCATTGAGCGATAGCTGCTCATATCCCGTCCCGCGGCCTTGCCTGCGGCGATGCACTGGTCGGTGAACCATTTGCACAGGCCCGGTTCTGCGATCTGGAGCACGACGCCATCGGCGCTTTCCCCAGCGGTTTTGAGCGCCAGGGGCCCATAGGCAGCGATCCAGGAGGGTATATCGTGGCCCACGGCCCAGGGAAACTGGACGGGGTTGGGCACATCGCCATACATTACCTCTTCGCCGCGCACCATGGCGCGGGTCTTGGCGATGAATTCGGCCACGCGTTTGAGCGTTGCGGGCTTGTGGCCCATCACCCGGCGCGAGGAATCCCCTCGGCCGACGGCCAGATCGAAGCGCCCGCCGCTCTGTTTGGCCAATGAGCCGAACAGCGAAGCGGCGACGGACCAGTCACGCACGTCGGGATTGGTGACCAGCGGCCCGAACCGCATGGATTTGGTCCATTCCATTCCCATGGCCATGGCCGGATACGGATCGCGCCAGAGGATGTGGGAGTCGTAGAACCAGCAATAGGTGAAACCGGCATATTCGGCGGCTTGAATCAGATAGCGCGCCCTGTCGTGATCGACGAAACCCTTGAAGGTGATCCCGAATTCCATTGTCCCTACCCTTTCAGAACCGGCACCCCGCATTTGCCGTGCGGGAATATTTTGACCAGACGATCAAATTTTTAGACGGGGCGCAAGAGGAATTCGTCACGGCCCATAGGCGATCATCGGGCGGCCAGAGGCCGGGTTGGGCACTATGGTGGCGGCGACGCCATAGACGCGGGCGAGAAACGCGGAATCGATGACCGTTTCGGGCGTGCCCTGTGCCACCACCCTGCCCCGATCGAGCGCCACGACGTGATCGAACCAGGCGGCGGTCAGGTTGAGATCGTGCATGGTGACGAGGATGGTGAGCCCTTCACGGGCAAGGGCGCGCAGGATTTCCATGACGGCGATCTGGGCGGAAAGATCGAGATGGTTGGTGGGCTCGTCGAGCAGCAGCAGGCGCGGGGATTGGGCGAGGGCGCGGGCAATGTGCACACGCTGCTGTTCACCACCGGACAGGGTGGAAAAGCGCCGCGTTGTGAACTCTGCGACCCCGGCCCGGGCCATGGCGCGGGCGGCGATCTCCTCGTCGCCGGTCTGGCTGTCGGCGGCCCATAGGCCCTGATGGGGCAGGCGGCCGAGCATCACCACGTCATGAACGTCGATGGGCTGGTCGGTTCCGGCGGTCTGTTCGACCAGGGCGGCGACGCGGGCGCGCTCCCGGCGCGGCAGGGCGTGAAAATCGGCGCCCGCGAATTCGATATGGGCGCGCGCGCCCGGCTCGAAACCGAGGATCACCCGCAGCAGCGAGGATTTTCCGGCGCCATTGGGGCCGATCAGCGCGTTGAGACGGCCTGGCTGGAGGGCAAAGGATACATCATCGAGGATGGTCTTGCCCTCGAGGGTGAGACTGGCGCTTTGGATGGCAAGGCTCATGTGGCCCGCCTGTTGCGCAAGAGGATGAGGAAGAAGGCCGGGGCGCCGATCATGGCGGTGACGATGCCGACAGGCAGCTCGCGCGGGTCGAACAGGGTGCGGGACGCCGTATCGGTCCAGACCATGAAAACGGCCCCGGCCAAAGCCGCGAGCGGGAGCAGATGGCGGTGCCGTCCGCCGGCGACGAGCCGCACCGCGTGGGGCAGGATCAAGCCAACAAAGCCGATTGCGCCCGAAATCGCAACGAGAACGCCGGTCAGAAGCGCGGTACCGCCCAGCATGACCCAGCGGGTTCTTTCGACATCGATGCCCAGCGCGCGGGCGGCGGTATCGCCAAAGACGAACCCGTCGAGGATACGGCCCGAGGCGATCAATGGCGCGCCCACGGCGGCCAGCGCCACAAGCGCCAAACCTGTATCGGACCAGCGCGCCGCGGCCAGCGAGCCCATCAGCCAGGACAGGATTTCGCGGTAGGAATCCCCGGTCGCCGTCCAGAAGATCAGAAACGAGGTGAGCGCGGACGCGAGCGCGGAAACGGCCAGCCCGGCGAGAATGGCGCGCGACGCGGTGATGGCGCCGAGCGAGCGGGCCAGCCCCAGCGTCAGTCCCATGGCGACCAGGGCACCGATGAAGGCGCCGACCGGCAGGAGCAGCGTCGCGCCGATCAGCATCATGGAAACGGCACCCACCGAGGCACCGGACGAAAGGCCGAGGAGGTAGGGATCGGCCAATGGGTTGCGCGTCAGAGCCTGCATGACGGCACCGCAAATGGCCAGCCCGGCACCCACGGCAGCGGCAGCGAGGACGCGCGGCAGGCGCAATTCCCAGACGATCCCCTCGCGCAGGCGCGAGACCGGGTTTTCGGCAATAAGACCAAGTTTGTGGGCGATCACCGCCCAGACTTCACCGGGGGAAATATCGGCGGGGCCGATGGTGACGGCGATGACGAGAGAAGCACAAAGCAGTAGTGCCAGCCCCGCCAGCCCGGCCTGAAACTTCAGCCGCCGCAGGGCGGCGGGCGTGAGGGCGGACAGGCCGAGCGGGGCGGCGACCATTAGAGAGCTTTCCCCCAAGTGTTCCCAACCCACCGCGCTGCCCCGGACCTGATCCGGGGCCCAGCAGCGCCAATCGAAACTCCAGCGCCCGAGGCTGGCTCACATGGGCCCCGGCTTTCGCCGGGGAAGCGAAGGAGGGGAGTCATGGGTTCAGATCCAGTTCCTGGAGCTGCCGGGCCAGATCGGCGGTGGCGGGGATGGAGCGGATGCCCGGCTCGGCGGCGGGGAACGGGATGATGATGTAGCGCTCGTTCTGGACGGCGCTCAGGTTCGCGGTCGCCGGATTGTCGTTGAGGAGGGTGATCTTCTGGGTGACCGAATTCCATGCGGCGTCGACAAGGATCATCACGTCGGGGTCCTCGTCGACAATGGCTTCCCAACTGGCAGAGGTCCAGGTGTCTTCCACATCGGCAAAGATGTTGGCGATGCCCAGCGCCTCCATGGTCATTTGCGGGCCGCCCAGGCCGGCGCCGACATAGGGGGTGGAGGTGGCCGAGGAATACCAGACGCCGGTCAGGTTTGAGGTTGGTTTGATCTCTTCGAGCATGGTGCGCTGCTCGGCGACAAGTTGGGCGGCGCGGTCCTCGACATCGAAAATGGCGCCCATTTCAACGATCTGGTCGAACACATCCTCGAACGAGAGCTTTTCGGGGGTACCTTCCGAGCGACAGGCGGTGGGGGCGACATAGGTGGCAACGCCGAGAGCGTGCAGGCTGTCGCGCGTCCCCGCCGCATCGGCGGCAAAACTGGATTCCCAGCCGCCATAGACAAAATCGGGCTCGGCTTCGAGCACCACTTCCTGGGAGGGAACGCGATCGGCAAGGACGGTCAATTGGGTGTCGGGCGCCCATTCATCGGGCACCGGGCCGTCCTGAAAGCCGACGCCGACGATTTTGTCGCCAAGGCCCAAAGCCAGAAGCAGTTCGGTGGCGGTGGACTTGATGGTGACGACCCGTTCGGGCGGGGCATCGAAGGTTACCGTGGTGCCGCAGTTTTCGATGGTGAGCGGGTAGTCGGTGGCGAGGGCGGGGGTTGAGAGGGCCGCGGCGAACAAGAGACCGGAAAGTACCGCAATGGCCATGCCCCCCCGCTTGAGCCGGAGCGGCGACGGGCGCTGGGCATGACCACGCACCTCACCTGTCACCCTGGCCCTGAGCCGGGGCCCAGTAAACGGCGATGTTTGCGATTTTGCCGGGGCGCTGCCGTTTACTGGATCCCGGGTCGAGCCCGGGATGACGGTGGTGTTTGGGGCAAAGGACGTGACACCGCTCATTTTACCTTTTCCTTTTTGCCCGCCAGCTCGCGCATGGCCGCCTCATAGCCCTGCTTATAGGCCTCGGTCGAGCCGAAGCGGAACATGTCGTCTTCGCCCAGCCGGGCCAGGGTCTTGGCGCCGGGGCTGTCGAGATCGATGACCAGCTTTGCCAGGCCCCGCGCCACAGCGACGGGCATGCGAGAGGCCTTGCCCTTGACCAGATCGGCGGCTGCGGCGAGCTCGTCGGCAAGCACGGTGACCGTTACGTTCAAGGGCCGGCCATTCGCATCGACGCCACCGCGCAGATCATCGACCAGTTGCACGCCGGCTGCGCCTATGGCGGCGTCGGTCTGGCCGACGCGCCAGGGGCGACCGAGGGGATCGGTAATGATGAGGCCGAGCCTCTTGCCGGTCTTTTCGCGCAGGGCGCCGCAGAGCGCCCGGGCAGAAGCGTCGGGGTCGCGCGGCAGGCGCAGAGCGAGGCCATCGGGGACGTTTGAGGTGTCGAGCCCGGCGGCGGCCATCACCAAGCCTTGCCGGGTTTCGACAATTCTGGTGATCCCACCGGCATGGGCGCGCTCGGCGACGATGCGGACCGTATCTTCCTCGATGGCCATATCGCGCGCCGCGATAGGCACCTGCATGCCTTCGGCCTTGGAGACGATTTTGGAGGTGACGATCAGGATATCGCCATCGGCCAGCGCAGCGTCCGGATCGGAGGTGGCCATTGTGTCGATGGCGTTCGAAATCAGCGCCACCAGATCGTCACCTGGCCCGATTTCGGGGATGCCCTCGATGCCCCAGAGTGTCAGACGATCGGCCATCAGCGCTTCTTGAGTTTGGGCAGCACTTTTTCGGCGAAGACGTCGATCCATTCGCGCTGGTTGCGGCCCACATTGTGGAGATAAATGCGGTCGAAGCCGAAATCGGCAAACTTCTGGATGTGTTCGAGGTGCTCTTCGGGATCGGGCGAAATCACCATTCTTCCCTTGAAATCCTCGGGCCGGACCAGCTTGGCCATCTGCTCGAAATCGAAAGGAGAGCGGATGTCGGCCTTTGGGAATTTCATGCCGCCATTGGGCCATTCGGTCATGGCGTTGGCCAGCGCTTCTTCGTAAGTTTCGGCCCAGCTCAGGTGGAGCTGGAGCACTTTGGGCATGGCGTCGGGGTCCTTGCCGGCCTCACGGGCGCCCTCGGAAAATTTTTCAAACAGCATCTCGATCTTGCCGAGTGGAGCGCCGACCGTAATGATCCCATCGGCAAATTTTCCGGTCTTTTTGGCGTTGAGCGGTCCGGCGGTTGCCACGAGAATTTCGGGCGCGGTTTCAGGCATGGTCCACAGCCTTGTGGATTCTATACGATAATAATCGCCCTTGTGTTTGGTGTCCTTGCCGGCAGCCGAGTTCTCGAACAACTTCTTGATGATCTGGACGGCCTCGAACATGCGGGCGGAACGTTCGCCCACATCGGGCCAATACTGGGCGAGGAAACTTTCGTTGAGGGCCTCGCCTGCCCCTACCCCGAGCCAGTGGCGATTGGGGTACATGGCGGCAAGGGTCGCCGAAGCCTGCGCCACCATGGCAGGGTGCCAGCGGAACGTGGGGGTGGTGACGCCGGGGCCCATATCGCCCCTGGTGCGCTCGCCGATGGCGGTCAGGACGTTCCAGACGAAGGCCGACTGGCCCTGCTGGGGCACCCAGGGCTGGAAATGGTCGGCAGCCATGGCGCCGTTAAAGCCCCTTTGCTCGGCATATTCGGTCAGTTCCACGCAATCGCGCGGATGGAACTGCTCGAGCATCACCGCATAGCCGATCAACCCTTCGGGTCCGGATTTGAAAACGGACATCGACGCGACTCCCCTTGGCTTTGCGATCAGTCAATCACAAAGGATAAAGGAGCAACAGAGGGGATTTTGACCTTTTGGTAAAATTTTTCATGGGGAGAGGGCCGGTTTACTCCCCTCGCTGTCCCGGACCTGATCCGGGACCCAGCAGCCTAGCCGCGACTCCATAGTCCGCGGCTGGTTCCCATGGGCCCCGGCTTTCGCCGGGGAAGCGCAGGAGGAGAGGCTGGGACCCGAACAGCACCCTACTCGATGAACGCCTCTACCTTGCGCATCTCGCCGAGCATACAGGCATCGGCCACCAGTTGCAGCGGGGCAATATCGACGTCGCTTTTGCCCTGCGCCAGAAGTGCGGCGAAATGGGCGTAGATGCCGTCATATTCGGTATCGTCGGCGGCCAGTTGGGTATCACCATCGATGCGCAGCACAGCGCCGCCGCTGGAGAGTTCGAGCAGCCCGGCATCGGTTCGGACGGTGATATCCCAGGTTTGCGGGCCTTCCTGGCGCCAGTCGAAATCTGCGGTGACCAGATGGCCGGTGACCGCAACAAAATCGATCTTCGCAGCGATGGGGGTCTGGCGGTTTTCCGGCACCTCAAGCACCGCGCCGGTCACCAGAACGGGTGCGGGGAGCATGTGGCTGAGGATCGAGAGCGCATTGATGCCGGGATCGAAGACACCCATGCCGCCGGGCTCCCAGATCCAGTCCTGACCGGGATGCCAGCGGCGCACATCCTCGCGCCAGACGATATCGACGCTTTTTATGGTCTTGCCGGCGAGCCATGTGCGGGCCGGTTCAACGCCCTGTGCGTAGCGCGAGTGCCAGGTGGCAAACAGGGTTACCCCGTGCTTTGCTGCCAGATTTTTGAGCCATTCGACTTCGGCCACCGTGGCACCGGGTGGTTTTTCCAGCAGAACATGCCGGCCGGCGCGGATGGCGGCCTCAGCGTATTGGCGGCGCACCTGTGGCGGCGTGCACAGAGCGACGGTGCCGATATCGGGACGGGCCGCGAGCATGTCATCGAGCGCTTGGAAATGGTCGACGCTTTCAAGCTCTGCATTGCGCGAGACAATGGCGGCCAGTTCGAAATCGGGATTTTTGGCAATCGAGGGCAAATGCTGGTCGCGGGCGATCTTGCCCAGACCGACAATGGCAATCTTGTGGGTCATCAATGGGAATCCTTGCCCACCGCACTGCCGCGCGCGCCTTTGAGAAAATCGAAATCGGCGCCGGTATGGGCCTGATCGACGTGATCGAGGAACATCTTTGCGTAACCCGATTGCGGCTGATCGGGCAGCGGGGTCCAATCGGCCAGGCGGGCGGCGATCTCGGTCTCGGGAACATCGAGATGAATGGTGCGATTGGGCACGTCGATGGAAATCATGTCGCCATTGCGGACGGCTGCCAGCGGACCGCCCACCGCTGCCTCGGGGGAGGTGTGCAGGATCACCGTGCCATAGGCGGTGCCCGACATGCGGGCGTCGGAAATGCGCACCATATCCTTTATGCCCTTGCGCAGCACCTTTGGCGGCAGGCCCATGTTGCCCACTTCGGCCATGCCGGGATAGCCCTTGGGGCCGCAGTTTTTGAGCACCATGACGCAGGTCTCGTCGATATCGAGCGCCTCGTCGTTGATCTTTGCCTTGTAATCGTCGATGTCCTCGAACACCACGGCGCGGCCGGTATGAACCATCAGGTGCGGGCTGGCGGCCGAAGGTTTGAGCACACAGCCATTGGGCGCAAGATTGCCCTTCAAAACCGCGATGCCACCATGGCTGGTGAGAGCCTTGTCGACCGGCCGGATCACGTCCTCGTTCCAGTTGCGGGCGCCGGCGACTTCCTCGCCCATGGTGCGCCCGGAAACGGTCAGCGCATCGCCATGGAGCTTTTTTCCGTCGAGCAGGGATTTGAGCACTACGGGCAGGCCACCAGCGTAGAAGAATTCTTCCATCAAATATTTGCCCGAGGGCATCAGATTGACGATTGTTGGGATATCGCGGCCCAGCCGGTCCCAATCGTCGAGCCCGATATCGATCCCGACACGCCCGGCCAGGGCCAGCAGATGGACCACGGCGTTGGTCGAACCGCCGATGGCGCCATTGGTCATCATCGCATTTTCGAACGCTTCGCGGCTGAGGATATCGGAAGGTTTGAGGTCGTCTTTCACCATATCGACGATACGGCGGCCGGTGAGTTGCGCCATAACCCGGCGACGGCTGTCGACGGCGGGGATTGCCGCATTGCCCGAAAGCGCCATGCCCAGTGCCTCGGCCATAGAAGCCATGGTGGAGGCAGTGCCCATGGTGTTGCACGAGCCCGAGGACCGGCTCATGGCCTGTTCGGCTTCGAGGAAATCCTCCTGGCTCATTTCGCCGGCCTTGATCGCTTCGCTCATCTGCCACAGCGCGGTGCCCGAGCCGACTCGCTCGCCCCGGAACCAGCCATTGAGCATGGGGCCGCCGGTGACAACGATCGAAGGAATGTCGGTGGAGGCCGCGCCCATCAGCAGCGATGGGGTGGTCTTGTCGCAACCGACCAGCAGGACGGCGCCATCGATGGGCTGGCCGCGCATCACCTCTTCCACCGCCATGGCGGCGAGGTTGCGATACATCATTGCGGTGGGGCGGAAGGTGTTTTCCGAGGCCGAGAACACCGGCACCTCCAGAGGAAAGCCGCCGGCTTCCCAGACGCCGGCCTTTACCTTTTCGGCCAGTTCACGCAGATGCCCGTTGCAGGGGGTGAGATCGGACCAGGTGTTTAAGATCCCGATGACCGGGCGGCCGTCGAACAGATCGTGGGGATAGCCCTGATTTTTGAGCCACCCGCGGTGGTAGATCGTATCGCGCGAGGTGCCGCCATACCATTCCTGCGAGCGCAGCTTGCGCGGCCATTGGGCCTTTTCAAATGCCATTCCCTGCCCTTTCTACAATGATTTGACCGCGACAGGCGCGTCGGCAGGGCGTGTCTTGTCGATGGCCAGGGGGTTCTTGAGCGGCAGTCCGAAGGGGGCGGCTTCGATTTCGAAGATGTCGCCTTCTTGCGTGCGGATGTCGTCGGCAAAGCTTAAAGTCGCGGTGCCGAACATATGGACATGCACGTCGCCGGGCTTGCGGAAGATTTCGTATTTGAAGTGATGGTGCTCGAGATTGGCGAGGGTGTGGCTCATATTGTCCTCGCCCGAAACGAAGGGCTTTTCCCACAGCACAGTGCCATCGCGGACGACGCGGGAGGTGCCCTCGACATGGGCGGGGAGTTCACCGACAAGAATTTCGGGGCCGATGGAGGCCGGGCGCAGTTTCGAGTGCGCGAGATAGAGATAGTTCTGGCGCTCGGTGACGTGATCGGAAAACTCGTTTGCCAGCGCAAAACCGATCCGGTGCGGAACGCCCTCGTAGGAGACGATATAGATGCCGGCGATTTCAGGCTCTTCGCCTGCATCGAGCGCAAAGCCGGGCGAGGTGATGGGCTTGCCCGGCGCAACCAGGGCATGGCCATTGCCCTTGTAGAACCATTCGGGCTGCACGCCCGTCTTGCCGCCCACAGGCTTGCCGCCTTCGACGCCCAGCCGGAACATCTTCATGGAATCGGTGACGTTTTCTTCGGCGCCGGCTTTGAGGTGCATGGCGTTGCGGGTCGAGGCCGAACCGAGATGGGTGAGCCCGGTGCCGGTGAGATGCAGGCGCGCGGGATCATCGGGGGTTATGGGCGCCAGAACCCTGCCCTCGGCATAGGCGGCGTCGAGATCGACGCTGTCGCCGAGCCCCTGTTCGGCGATCAGTTCGGCCAGCGCCATATCCCTTGCGATGGCGCGTTTGGCCAGCGCCAGAATGGAATCTGCGCCATTGACGATCCTGGCATTGTCGCCTTCACGCGCCACGACGCACTGGGAACCGCTGGTATGGGTAATCTGGGAGAGCAGCACTTTGATAATTACTCCGGGGATTGGGGAATCCGGCGCACCCTGGGCGCGCCGGAAAGATCAGGCGGCCTTGTTCTTGTTGTAGACGTCGAAGATCACGGCGGCGAGGAGGACAAGTCCCTTGATCATCTGCTGCCAGTCGATGCCGATGCCCATGATCGACATGCCGTTGTTCATCACCCCCATGATGAACGCGCCGATCACTGCGCCGACAATGGTGCCGACACCGCCGGCCATCGAGGCGCCACCGATGAAGACGGCGGCGATGACGTCGAGTTCGAAGGTTTCGCCGGCCTTGGGCGTGGCCATGTTGAGACGGGCCGCGAACACGAGGCCCGCCAGCGCAGCGAGCATGCCCATATTGGCAAAAACCAGGAAGGTCAGGCGTTCGGAATTGATGCCCGAGAGTTTTGCGGCCTTTTGATTGCCGCCCACGGCATAGACGCGGCGTCCGATGGTGGTCTGCTTGGCAACGAAACTGTAGCCGGCGATGAGCACAGCCATGATGATAAAGACGTTGGGCAGACCGCGCGATGTGGCCAGAAGGTACACCAGGTAGACCACGGCCCCGGCGGCGAGAATGTTGCGGCCGGTGAAGAATGCGAAGGGTTCGTCGGGCGTGCCGTGTTTTGCCTCCTTGGCGCGGGCCCGCACCGAGAGCAGGACGAGGATCGCCGCAGCGGCAACGCCGAGCAGCATCGAAAGCATATGGATTCCCTCGACGGCAAACAGATCGGGGATGAAGCCGGAGGCGATCATGCGAAACGAGTCCGGGAACGGGCCGATGGACTGGCCCTTCAAGAGCACCATCATCAGGCCCTTGAACACCAGCATGCCGGCGAGCGTCACGATGAAGCTGGGGATTTTCCAGTACGCGATCCAGTAACCCTGAACGGCACCGATGGCCGCGCCGACAGCCAGGCAGATGATGGCCGCGGGCACGAAATGGAGATCGAACTGCACCATCAGGACGGCAGCGAGTGCGCCGACAAAGCCCATGACCGAGCCGACAGAGAGATCGATATGGCCGCACACGATGACCAGCAGCATGCCCACCGCCATGATGACGATATAGGAGTTCTGGAGCACCAGATTGGTAACGTTGGCAGGGCGCAAAAGGATGCCGTCGGTGGCGATCTGGAAGAACACCACGATGGCAATCAGCGCAAACAGGATGCCGTATTCACGCAGATGGGTCTTGAGATAGCCCACAAACACCGACGGGCCGCCGGTTGCGGACGAGGGTTGGGTGAGATCAGTCATTGCGGTGTTCCGTTGATGAGCAGTTGAGGGCGATCATGCGGCTTTTCCCGTCTTTAAAATCATCGACATGATCTTTTCCTGGCTGGCTTCGGCGATGGGCAATTCGCCCACGAAGCGGCCCGCGTTCATGACGTAGATGCGGTCGCAGGTGCCCAGCAGTTCGGGCATTTCCGAGGAGATCAGGACGATGGCTTTGCCCTGGCTCGCCAGGTCGTTGATGATTGAATAGATTTCGTATTTCGCGCCCACATCGATGCCGCGGGTGGGTTCGTCGAGGATCAGAACGTCGGGTCCGGCATAAAGCCATTTGGACAACACGACCTTTTGCTGGTTGCCGCCCGAGAGATTGACCGTTTTCTGGCCGATGCCCGAGCTTTTAATCGCCATGAGCTTGCGATAGCGCTCGGCGACCTCGCGCTCCTTGTGATTGTCCACCACGAGACCGTTGGCGATGCCGTTGAGATTGGCGAGGGGGACGTTGTCACGGATCGGCTGGTCGAGGACGAGGCCATAGGTCTTTCTGTCCTCGGTGGCGTAACAGATGCCGTTCGCTATGGCTTTGGGGACCGAGGAGGTATCGACGGACTGGCCGCGCAGAAACACTTCGCCGGAAATTTTGTCGCCATAGGATTTTCCGAACAGGCTCATGGCCAGTTCGGTCCGGCCGGCGCCCATCAGCCCGGCAATGCCCACCACTTCGCCGGCGCGCACCGAAAAGCTGACATCGTCGACCACCTTGCGCTCGGAATGGATGGGGTGGTGCGCGGTCCAGTTTTTGACTTCGAACAGCACCTCGCCGATCTTTGGTGCGCGGGGCGGAAAGCGGTCGGTCAGGGAGCGCCCCACCATGTCACGCACGATATCGGCTTCGGAAATCTCGGAGGTGTGGCAATCAAGGGTGGAGACCGTATGCCCGTCGCGCAGCACCGTGATACGGTCGGCGACTTGGGAAATCTCGTTGAGCTTGTGGGAGATCAGGATCGAGGATATGCCTCTTTCCTTGAGTTCGACCAGCAGCTTTAGGAGCGCCTGGCTGTCGGTCTCGTTGAGCGAGGATGTGGGCTCATCGAGGATGAGAAGTTTGACCTGTTTCGAGAGCGCCTTGGCGATTTCGACAAGCTGCTGTTTGCCCAGCCCTAGATGAGTGATCCTGGTGCGCGGCGATTCCTTAAGGGATACGCGCTTGAGCAGATCTTCGGTGCGACGGTAGGTCTCGGTCCAGTCGATCACTCCGTTTTGGGCGCGCTCATTGCCCAGAAAGATGTTTTCGGCAATCGAGAGCAGCGGGACCAGCGCCAGTTCCTGATGGATGATGACGATGCCGCATTTCTCGCTGTCGGAAATGGAATGGAAATGGCGTTCCTCGCCCTCGAAAAAGATCTGGCCCTCGTAGTCGCCGGACGGGTAGACGCCCGAGAGCACCTTCATGAGGGTGGACTTGCCCGCCCCGTTCTCGCCAACCAGAGCATGGATTTCGCCCTGCTCGACAACGAGGTTGACGTTTTCGAGCGCATTGACGCCCGGAAAGCTCTTGGTGATGCCGCGCATTTCGAGAATGGACGTCATGGCGTTCCCGCTCTCTTTTGTTAAGTGTGTGCGGCTGGGCGAAATACTGCCCCACCGCACGGCCTCTGGAGGAGGATTGGTCGATTAATTGGCGATCTGGTCTTCGGTATAATAGCCCGAACCCACAAGAACCTCTTCGAGATTGTCGGCGGTGACCAGCACCGGCTCGAGCAGGTAGGAAGGGACAACCTTGACGCCGTTTTCGTAGGTCTCGGTGTCGTTGATCTCGGGCTCGGCGCCGTTGATCAGCGCTTCGACCATGCCGACCGTCACACGCGCCAATTCGCGGGTATCCTTAAAGATTGTCGAATACTGGTCGCCGGCCATGATTGCAGCAACCGAGGGGAGCTCGGCATCCTGGCCTGAAATGATCGGCATGGGCATGTCGCCCGAACCGTAACCAACCCCGCGCAGCGAGGAGATGATGCCGATGGAAAGCCCGTCATAGGGCGAAAGCACGGCATCGACCTGATCGTCGGTGTAGTGGGCCGACAGAAGGTTATCCATGCGGGCCTGGGCAACCGAGCCGTCCCAGCGCAGCGTTCCGACCGTATCCATGCCCATCTGGCCCGATTTGACGACAAGCGTGCCGTCATCGATCAGCGGCTGGAGAACGCTCATGGCGCCGTCATAGAAGAAATAGGCATTGTTGTCGTCGGGCGAACCACCGAACAATTCGATATTGTAGGGCGCTTCGCGATCGGAGGCTTCGAGCCCGTCGACCAGCGACTGGGCCTGCTGCACACCGACCTTGAAATTGTCGAAGGTGGCGTAATAGTCGACGTTTTCCGAACCGCGGATCAGCCGGTCATAGGCAATCACATGGATGCCGGAGGCGGCGGCGTTTTCAAGTGCCGTGGTCAGCGTCGTCCCGTCGATCGAGGCGATAACCAGCACATCGACGCCGCGCACGATCATGTTTTCGATCTGGGCGAGCTGGTTGGGAATATCATCTTCAGCGTATTGCAGATCGGTCTGGTAGCCGGCGGCCGCGAACAGCTCCACCATGGAATTGCCGTCCGAGATCCAGCGGGCGGAGGATTGGGTCGGCATGGAAATGCCCACCGATCCGGCGTCCTGCGCGATTGCGGGCATCGCCGCAAGGGCAGACGTCATCACCAGGGCGCCCAGCCCTGCCAAAATCGATTTCATGAGGTTTCTCCCTGTCAGTTTCGCCCCGGCGCCTCTCGCCACAGCGACCTCCCATGCCGCACGTCAAGCGCAACAATCGCCAGCACATTTGCATATAGTATGATTATTTGTAAAGCGGGTGTTTGAACCCCTCACGCGCTTTTTCAACACAGCTCCGCTGCGTGTCGCACGCCGGTGCAATGTGGGGACATGGAGCCCCACGATGCTGGAGTGGTGTGGTCAGTGGGCTGGGCCGGAAACCGGCGGCGATTTCTGCGGCTTAGCTTTGGGCCACACCCAAAGTGGTCGTGGCCCGATCGACACCGGACTGGATGGCCTGGCGCATGGCGACGCGGGCCATTTCGGGGTCCTTGGCCATGATGGCCTCGGCGATGTTGCGGTGCAGACGCACCGCCTTGTCGAACGCCGCCCCGCCTTCCATCGGCGAGGAAATGGTGAAGGACGCCATCAGCGCAATCTCGACAACATTGGAGAGCGAGACCATGAACGGATTGCCCGACGCCTGGGCCACCACACGGTGAAATCCTACGTCGTTGCGGGCGAAATCCTCGGCGCTCTGGCCCTTGGTCGCCATGCCGGCAAGCCAGGCCATCAGTTCATCGGCCTGCTCGTCGGATCGCCGCTCGGCAGCGAGCGCTGCGGCATCGGGCTCGACGGCCATGCGGATTTCGGCTAGCGAGGCAATGAAATCAAAGGAAATTCCCGATTCCAGATGCCAGAGCAGCACGTCGGAATCGAACATGTTCCAGCGCGACCGCGGCAGGACGCGCGTGCCGACCCGGGCCCGCGCTTCGACAAGACCCTTGGCCGACAGTGTCTTGAGCGCTTCGCGCAGCACCGTGCGCGACACGCCGAACTGGTCGATCAGATCGCTGTCGCCGGGCAGGATCCGGCCCTCTTCATAGGTTCCGCCCACGATGGCGGTCCCCAAGGTATACATGACATGGGCGTGGAAATTGTGGGGCTTGCGGCGCGCGGGAGCGACCGCTGGTCCGGCAGCAACCCCCGTCCCCTCCTGATCGTCCATCGTTCCCGCCATGCCGGTTCGCCCAAATCCCTGTTCTGTCGCGCCGGGCAAAACACGGCGCAAACAGAACATGACAAAGGGCGCGATGGATTGTCAAAATAAAAATATAATAAGATAATTGACGGCTTGCGGGGGAATCGGGCGGCCGTCCAGCATGATGTGCCGCCAAATCGAGGAAAGAATCAATCCATGACGCAATCGGTCTTTGAGCACACCGCGCGCGTGACATGTCCTTGAGCGCCGACTGGATCGCGGTCGACTGGGGCACCTCCAACATGCGTGCCTGGGCGATGCGGGCAGACGGCACCGTTCTGGCGCGGGGCGAAAGCGCCAAGGGCATGGGCCAACTCACGCCGTCTCAATTCGAGCCGGCGCTGCTTGAAGCTGTTGAACAATGGCTCAATTCAGAACGCGTCACCCCAATCATCGCCTGCGGCATGGTGGGTGCGCGACAGGGCTGGATCGAGGCTGAATACGCAAATACCCCTACCCCGCCCATCGCCGCGCAAGCGACCCGTGCCCCGGTTGCCGACAGCCGCATCGCCGTTTTCATCCTGCCCGGCGTCAGCCAAATGGCGCCACCCGACGTGATGCGCGGCGAGGAAACCCAGATTGCAGGGTATGTCTCGGCGGTCGGGCCTTCCGGCACTATCTGTCTTCCGGGCACGCACAGCAAATGGGTCGAGATCGCCGACGGGCGCATCACCCGGTTTCGTACGGCAATGACCGGGGAAATCTTTTCCCTGCTCGCCGAGAAATCCGTTCTGCGCCATAGTGTCGGAACAAATATTTGGAGCGAGGACGGGTTTGCCGCAGGCGTTCGCGAGGCGCTGGACGATGCGGAAATCATAACGAAGCTGTTTTCGATCCGGGCCGGGAGCCTGCTCGACGGGGTATTGCCACAGGTCTCCAGATCGCGCCTGTCGGGGCTGTTGATCGGCGCTGAACTTGCCGGAGCCGGCGATTACTGGCAGGGCGGTGACATCGCCCTGATTGGCGCATCGCGNTTGAGCGCGCTATACCAGACCGCACTGGGCCTGGCCGGGGTTTCCGCCCGGGTGCTGGACGCCGGGGATATGACACTGGCNGGGCTTTGCGCCGCCCGCGCAGCGCTGGAGGAGANGCAATGAGCCGCAATCTGATCGCTATCCTGCGCGGCATCAAACCCGATGAGGCGCTGAGCATAANCCAAGCCCTGNTCGAGGCGGGGATTACCGCCATCGAAGTGCCCCTCAATTCGCCGCAACCGTTTGATTCCATCGCGGCAATGGTGCGTGAATTTGGCAGCGACGCTCTGATCGGCGCGGGGACGGTGTTGAGTGAAAAGGACGTGACCGACGTCGCACGGGCGGGCGGAAAACTGATCGTTTCGCCCAATTGCGACGCGGCGGTGATCGGGGCGACCAAGGCGGCGAGCCTTCAATCCTTCCCCGGGGTGTTCACCGCCACCGAATGTTTCGCGGCGCTCAAGGCGGGGGCGGACGGGCTCAAGATTTTTCCCGCCGCAATCATGGGACCAGCCGGAGTTTCGGCGCTGAAGGCCGTGCTGCCGTCCTCGGTTCCGGTTTATGCGGTTGGGGGTGCCGGGCCAGATAATTTCGCCCAGTGGCGAGCCGCCGGAGCCGACGGGTTCGGCATCGGCACGGCGCTTTATACGCCCGGCCTGACAGCAAAAGAGGTGGGTGAGCGAGCCCGCAAACTTGTATTGGCCTATGACGAGGTTATGGCATGAGCGACGCGCACGTTTTCGACGACCGGTCCTGTTTTCTGGGCGAAGGTCCGCTGTGGCATCCCGAGCGCCAGCAGCTTTTCTGGTTCGACATCATCGGCCGCACGCTGCTGACGCGCAAGGACGGCGAGACCGGGGCGTGGACATTTGACGACATGGTTTCGGCGGCAGGCTGGATCGACCGGGACAATCTCTTGATTGCCGGCGAAACGGCGTTGCTCAAACTCAATATCGAAACCCGGACCCGCGACGTCGTCGCCAGGCTCGACATCGGCGAGGGGCTGCGGACCAATGACGGTCGCGCCGATCCGTGGGGTGGGTTCTGGTTCTCCTCGATGGGCAAGAAGGCCGAGAACGACGCCGGAGCGATCTATCGGTATTATCACGGTGAGGTCAAAAAGCTGTTTTCTTCCATCACTATACCCAATGCCATCTGCTTTTCACCCGACCGGGCTTTCGGCCATTTCGCCGACACGGACCGAAGTATCGTCAAGCGCGTCGGGCTCGATCCGGAAAGCGGCGCGCCGGTCGGCGAACCGGAAATCTATCTGGACCTGACTGGCGAAGGACTGAACCCCGACGGGGCGGTGATCGATGCCGAGGGCAATATGTGGCTTGCTCAATGGGGTGCTGGGCGGGTTGCCGTCTATGATCCATCGGGACAGTTTCTCAAGGCCGTTTCGGTCGATGCGCCCCACACGTCATGCCCGGCCTTTGGCGGGACCCGTTTTTCAACGCTCTATTGCACCACCGCCCGTGAAGGGCTCGATGCCGAGGCGCTGGCCGACCACCCGGAATCGGGAAAAGTCTTTTTTGCCGAGGGCGTTGGGCGGGGACGGCCCGAACCTGCAGTTATCGTTTGAGCCGGCATGAAAAAAGGGGCGCCGAAGCGCCCCTTTGCATGAGAGATAAAGCCCCTTACTGGCGCTCGGCAGCCATGGCTTCCTGAGCGGCAGCATAGAGCGCTTCGCCGTCGATGCCGATGGCTTCCATATCGGCGAACCACTGCTCGATTGTGGGCTGGGCGGCTTCCTTCCAGCGGGCGGTTTCGGCTTCGTCCAGCGTCACGATGTTGTTGCCGGCGTCCTCGGCGATCTGCAGGCCGACATCGTCGCCGGCATCCATGGCGCGACCGAACATTTTCGAGGTTTCGAGGCCGGAATTGGCATCGATGACGGCCTTGAGGTCATCGGGCAGGCCTTCATAGGTGCCCCGGTTCATGACGAACCCGAAGGTCTGGGTGTAAAGACCGTTTTCGCCGGAAAAGCCGGTGTGGTTGGAGACCAGTTCGGCGACGCGGATGGAGGGTGTGACTTCCCAGGGAACCGTGGTGCCGTTGATCACGCCGCGCGACAGCGCTTCGGTGGTCTGGGGCACGGGCATGCCGACGGGCTCAGCGCCGAGCTGGGCTAGCATGTTGGAGATGATGCGCGAACCGCCACGGATCTTCATGCCCTGGATGTCCTCAAGAGCGTTGATGGGCTCCTGGGTGTGGAACAGGCCGGGACCGTGTGTGTGCAGCGCAATGACCTGGACACTTTCGAACTCGTCAGCGGAATTTTCCATGACGTAGTTGTAAAAGGCGGCCGAGGTTTCTTCGGCGCTGTTGGACATCAGGAAGGGCAACTCGAACACTTCCGATTTCGGAAAGCGGCCCGGCGTATAGCCAAGCACCGTCCAGATGACGTCGACCACGCCATCCTGAGCCTGGGCGAACAGGCTGTCTGGCGCGCCGCCGAGCTGCATGGCCGGGTAGAGTTCCACGGCGATACGGCCGTCGGACTGGTCCTGAATGGCCTCGGCCCAAGGCGCGATGGCGGTGGCAGGAATGGTGGCCTGCGCGGGCAGGAACTGGTGGACGCGCAGCGTTACCTCCTGGGCCATGGCGCCGGCGGCAAACGAGACGCTGGCAACCGCCCCGAGCAATATCGATTTCAGTTTCATTTGATCTTCTCCCTTTGTTGCACGCTTGTTCGCGTGTGAACTCCCATATGTCCCGGGCCGCTCAATAGAGCAGCCACACCAGCCCCAGCGTTATCGGTGGGAAGGCGACAAGAATGATGGTGCGAATGATGTCGCTGGCCACGAAGGGCAGCGCCCCCCGGAACGTTTCGGAAAGGCGTGTGCCCTTGGCCATCGAATTGATAATGAACAGATTCATCCCCACCGGTGGCGTTATCAGCCCGACTTCGACGACGATCAGGACCAGAATGCCGAACCAGATGGCAAATTCGTCCGGGGTCAGTCCGAAATCGAGGGCAGACATCATCGGAAAGATGATCGGCACGGTCAGAAGGATCATTGAAAGCGAGTCCATGACGCAGCCGAGCACGAGATAGAGCAGCAGGACGATAGCCATCACCACCCAGGGGTTGAAGCCCTGCTCGGTGACCCATCCTGCGGCGAACTGGGGCAATTGCGAGAGCGCCAGGAATCCGTTGAGCGAAGCGGCGCCAAGCACGATGAGAAAAATCATCGCGGTGGAGGACGCGGTTCCCAGAATGGCCTCTCTGATCCCGTTGCGCGACAGACTGCGCGAAACCAGCGCGACAAGCCCCGTGCCGGCGGCACCGACCGCGGCGGCTTCGGTGGGTGTAAAGATGCCGGTGTAGATGCCGCCGATCACCAGGACAAAGATCGCCACGACCGGCCAGATATGGGCCAGTTCGCGGAAGCGCTCGCCATAGGGCACGCGGTCGCGGACGCCGGCGGATTCAGGACTGACCCGCACATAAATGGCGATGACGAGCAGATAGCCGATGGCGGCGAGAATGCCCGGCACGAAGGCCGCCATGAACAGTTTGGCGATGTTCTGTTCTGTCAAAACGGCAAAGATGACAAGGATGACCGAGGGCGGAATCAGGATGCCAAGCGTACCGCCGGCAGCGACCGCACCGGTCGAAAGCGCGCCCGAATAGCCGTGCTTTTTCAACTCTGGCAGAGCGACATGGCCCATGGTGGCGGCGGTTGCAAGCGAAGACCCGCAGATGGCGCCGAACCCGGCGCTGGCGCCCACGGCAGCCATGGCCACACCACCCCTTCGGTGACCCAGCCAGGACGCGGCGGCATTAAACAGTGCGGCCGACATGCCCGAAAGGGTGGCGAACTGCCCCATCAGGATGAACAGCGGCACGACCGAGAGCGAATAGGACGCAAAAGTCGAATAGGTGAGGCTCTTGAACTGGGCCATGACCGGATTGAACGTGCCGGTGAGCACCCAGGAGCCGAAAATGCCGACGCCGAGCATGGCAAGCCCGATGGGCACGCGCAGGAAAATCAGAAGCAGAATTACTGGAAACGAGAGCAGTCCGATAAGTACATTGCTCACAGGTCGGCTCCCGACGACTGCAGTTCTGAACGGCCGGCCAGCGCGTTGGAGACCGAGCGGCCCAGCACGTAAAGCGCGACGGCAAAAAAGACGACCGCGCCAACCAAGCCGGCCGCATAAGTCCAGCCCAGCGGCATGCGCAGCAACAGCGTGGTCTCGTTGTAGCGGAACTTGTCGAGCATGCCGTCATAAAGCCGCCAGGCAATAAATCCGGCGGCGGCGAGCATCATGATATCGGTGATGACGAGGATCCACCGGTTGACGAGGGGGCCGAAGCGGTCGGTCACTATGGTGACAATGGCGTGTCCGCGCTCAAGGTGCGCCCATGGCAGGAAGGCGAAGACTGCAAAGCCGATACCAGCCTCTACGAGTTCATAATCACCCCTGATCGGACGCAGACCGGCCCAAAGCAGAGCGCGGCCGGTGACGCTGACGACGACCATGACAACCAGGCCGACAAGGACTATGCCTCCGGCCAGCGCCATCAGCTTGGCCAAGCCGTAAATGGTGCGCCCAAGCGGCGACTGATCCTGGAACAAACCCATCCTCCCCTGCACGCTCCGATGATACCTCTCTATCACCCGATAATGCCAAGCGCACCCTTGTCTCTCGCCGTCTGATCGAACAATGGACAATTCACACAAACGATAGGATCATCCGAACATCGATCGGCCATCCCATCGCATATTGTTTATATAACATAACTAGTTTTGGCAAGCGCCCGGTGGAGGTGCACCGCTCCGGCGTTGCGTTTTTCGCCGATCGCTTTAAATTCTAAAGCATAACAATAAGGGGAGCGTTCATGTCCGCTGGTCCGGGGTCCGTCATCGACGAAGCCATGCTCGAAACCGGGTCGACCACCGACATTGTCGGATACCGGTTGCGCCGGGCGCAGTTGAGCGTCTTTCAGCGCTTCCTTTCGGCCTTCGCGGCGCTCGATCTGCGCCCGGCCGAATATTCCGCCTTGACGCTGATCGGCGACAATCCCGGCCGCAAACAGACCGAGATCGCCGAAATCCTGGGTATCAAGCGCGCCAATTTCGTGGCGCTCATCAACGGCCTGGAGGGCCGAGGGCTGACCGAGCGCCGGGCCGCGCATGGCGACCGGCGCGCCAATGCGCTGTTTCTGACCAAAGAGGGCGAGGATTTTCTAGAAACGGCGCGCGCCGTACAGGATGATTTCGAGGCCGATTGCATCGCCCGTCTGGGTGGGCCCAAGGCGCGAGACACGCTGCTCGACCTGCTGGGCCGGTTGTGCTGATCGCGCCATCGCGGGTTGCGCCAAAGAACCGATAAGAGTCAAATGGGCCAGCGAATCAACTTTCCCTGACCGCCGGATTTTCCTGTCTTCCATGTCGCTTTTTTCCAACGCTACGGCCCTTGATGCTGCGCCGGCCGGCGGACTGGATATCTTGCGATCCGTGTTCGGGCTCGATGCGTTTCGCGGCCAGCAGCAAGACGTAGTCGATCACGTCATGGGTGGCGGCGACGCTGTGGTGCTTTTCCCCACCGGGGCGGGGAAATCGCTGTGCTACCAGATTCCGGCGATCGGCCGGCCCGGGGTCGGCGTTGTCATCTCTCCTCTGATCGCCCTGATGCGCGACCAGGTCGAAGCGCTCAAGCAGGCCGGCGTGCGGGCTGCAGCGCTCAATTCCTCGCTTTCGCCCGAGGAAAACCGCAGCGTGCGCCAAGCCCTGCGCGATGGGGAACTCGATCTTCTCTATGTGGCACCGGAGCGCTTGGCGGCGGCGGGGTTTCTCGACCTTCTTGCCAGCGTCGACATCGGGCTTTTTGCCATCGACGAAGCCCATTGCGTGAGCCAGTGGGGTCATGATTTCCGGCCCGAATATCGCGAACTGGCCAAATTGCGCGAATTGTTTCCGCACGTCCCGCGCGTTGCGCTGACGGCGACGGCCGACCCCACAACCCGCGCCGATCTGATTGAGCGGCTGGGGCTGGAGGATGCGCAGCTTTTCATCTCGAGTTTCGATCGGCCCAATATCGGCTATTCGATTGTCGAGCGCGCCAATGCGCGAGCGCAATTGCTCGATTTTCTGGCCCGCCACAAGGGCGAAAGCGGCATCGTTTATTGCCTGTCGCGCGCCAAGGTGGAGGCGATTGCCGAGTTCCTGACCGAAAAGGGTATCCCCGCCCTGCCGTATCACGCCGGGCTCGATGCTGGTGTGCGGGCGCGCAATCAGGATGCGTTCCTAAAGGAAGACGCCGTGTGTCTGGTGGCAACCGTTGCGCTCGGGATGGGGATCGACAAGCCAGATGTTCGCTATGTGGCGCATATGGATTTGCCCTCCTCGATAGAGGCTTACTATCAGGAAACGGGCCGGGCCGGACGCGACGGCCAGCCCTCGGAAGCCTGGATGTGTTATGGGCTGTCCGATGTGAGCCAGAGGCGGCGGATGATCGCCGAAGGCAACGCGCCCGACGAGATCAAGCGGCTGGAAAACACCAAGCTGAGCGCCCTGCTCGGAGTGTGCGAGACGGCGGGCTGCCGTCGACAAGCGGTTCTTGCTCATTTCGGCGAGCAGCATCAAGGCAATTGCGGGAATTGCGACACCTGCATCAACCCGGTCGATACCTGGGACGGCACGGAGGCGGCGAACAAGGTTATGTCGTCGATCTATCGCACGGGCCAGAGGTTCGGCGCGGCGCATGTGATCGATGTCGTGATGGGCAAGGCCACCGAAAAGGTGGAAAAATTCAGGCACCAGCATTTGCCGGTTTTCGGGGTCGGGCAGGATATTTCGGTCAAGACCTGGCGGTCGGTTGTGCGGCAGTTGACGGCCATGGGGCTGGTCCATGTGAACCACGAAGCCCATGGCGCCCTCTATCTCGATGAAGGCGCGCGGGCCGTGTTTCGGGGCGAACGGACGGTGACGCTGCGGCGCGATCCCGAGCGCAAGAAATCGGACACCAATCGGGCCCTGGCGGGCGGCGAAGCGCTTTCTGGCAAAGCCGAGGCCGTATTCGAGCGGTTGCGGCGCAAGCGGCGTGAAATCGCTTCGGCGCAGGGTGTGCCGCCCTATGTGGTGTTTCAGGATACGACATTGCGGGCCATGGCGCAGAGGCTGCCGGCGACGCTCGATGATCTGCGCGCCCTGCCGGGGGTGGGCGATGCCAAGCTCGAGCGGTACGGCACGGCATTCCTCACGGCGATTGCCAGCGCAGACTAGATTTTCCGGTGCGCCGGCTCGAATATGGTTCGAGCGCTGAGCCCTATTTGGATGGATATCCATCATGAGTGAAATCGACAGGATCGATCGCAGAATTCTCATCGAGCTCCAGAACGATGGGCGGATCACCAATTCCGAACTGGCGCAGCGCGTGGGGCTGGCTCCCACATCGATGAGCGACAGGGTGCGGCGTCTGCAGAACCATGGCTACATCAAGGGCTTCCGCGCCATTCTCGACGCCGACCAGATGGGGCTGGGCCTTCTGGTTCTGGTGGAAGTGTCACTCGACAAGACCACTCCCGATATTTTCGAAAAGTTCGCGGCGGCAGTGCGCAAGCAACCGGAAATCCTCGAATGCCATATGGTGGCCGGAGGGTTCGACTATCTGGTCAAGGCGCGGCTGCCCGACATGGGACGCTACAGAGCCTTTCTTGGGGAGGTTCTGCTCTCGCTGCCCGGCGTGCGCGAGACCCGCTCCTATCCAGTGATCGAAGAGGTCAAGGACGACGGCGTTCTGCCGCTCTGAAGACCTCAGTCGGGCAATTCGGCTTCCGGCTCATGTTCGCCGGCGTGCACGATCATGTCGGAAATGACATGGCGGATGTGGTGGTCGTCCGCTTCATAGTGAACGTGCTTGGCGTGTCGCGTGCCGCGGACCAGCCGCGCGGCGCGCAGCAGGCGTAGATGATGGCTGACGAGGGACTGGGACGCATCGATCTTGCGGGCGATATCGCCCACCGCCATGGGCTGATCGAGGCAGGCGAGCAGGATCTTGAGACGGGTGGGATCGCCGAGCAGCTTGAAGGTCTCGGCAACGACGAGGATTTCGGTTTCCGTTGGGCTGCGGCTGTCTCTCAAAAGGGGGCCTCGTGCGGGCGGGATGAACTATGGGATCGTCATCCTACCCGGATTCTGCCGCGCATGCACAATGGGTTGGTTCTCGCGGATGGTCAGGGCGTCTCGGTCTCGACCGCATCGATCGCCTGATCGATCATGGTACGCAGCATCTGATCCTGCGTGCGCATGAGGACCGCAACAGCGCGGGTGTCGCGCTCAAGGGGCGCAACCGTGCCCTGATGGGAATAGAAATCGCCCGACTGCAGGGCGGGCCGGTCGAGATGGGGTTGCCAGACGATGGCTGCATCGAGTTCGCCGGCCTCCATCAAGGACATCATGAGCTCGGGGCGGTCGTAGGGCAGCCGGCGGACCCCATCGAAAGTTCCGGCCGCGATGGCGAGCATGATATCGGCGTCGATCGGCGAATAAAGGGGCACGCCCAGACGCGTTCCGGGCGCCAGATCGGTCAGATCTTCGATCTCAT
Organism: Pelagibacterium sp.; assembly: GCA_002723255.1. Classification (GTDB taxonomy): domain Bacteria; phylum Pseudomonadota; class Alphaproteobacteria; order Rhizobiales; family Devosiaceae; genus Pelagibacterium; species Pelagibacterium nitratireducens. Next base: position 97,206 of record PBNW01000016.1, read on the forward strand.
CGTCGCGCGTCAAGAGGACATAGGGCGCTTCGAAATAGGGCCGCGACAAGGTCATCCAATCGGGCGCGATTTCGCCGGGGACGATCTGGACGCCCATGACGCCGACGCATTTTTCCGCGAGGTGGACAAGAATTGAGGGCCAGAGGCCCTCATTGTCGAGGAGCTCGATATTGACGTCCATTTCGACGATCTCGGGCTCGAGCAGCAGGACATGGGCCAACTCGATGGCAACCTCGCGGTCCCGGACGAGCGTGGGGCTGTTGGGAATGACACAGAGCGGCAGCCGGTTTTCAAAGTCGGGGCGGGTGCGGTTATAGGATTCCACGGGCACGAAAGGTTGGGCCAGCGCCGACGATGCAGCCGGAAGCGCGACAACCAGCAGGCTCGCACAGCAGATAATCTGTTTTAGCACGCCAAGACCCATGCGACCCTCAAATCAATTTCCCGGTTTCGCTCTTAAACAGGAAATGGGCCGGCGTGTGCCGACCCATCAATTTGCTGCCTTCTGACCGTCAGCCCCGATCGGGCAGCGCGAAGACGAGGACGGCGTTGCCAGAGCTCGGGCGCTTGATTTCAGGCGTCAGCTGGCTCGGGACGCTCGACGACCAGGAATACCCCCCGACGCCGACCGGAACCGCAACATATTGCTTTCCATCGACGGCATAGGCGATGGGATAACCTTGGGCAGCCTGCGGCAGGCGGGTTTCCCAAAGCACTTCGCCGGTTTCTTCGTCCCATGCGTACATGTGACGATCCCAATCGCCGCCGAACACCAGGCCACCCGCGGTGGTGAGCATGGCCGTATTAGCCGGAGAGCGCGAGGGGTTCTCCCAGAGCACTTCGCCGGTATCGATGTTCATGGCAACGAAGCGGCCGATATTGTCCGGGCTGTCGGGATGGATGGCACGGGTGCTGCCGACCTGGCCGTTGCCGCCGCCGCCCTCGACCATCTCGACTTCGCCATAGGTCATGGCCGTGTCGCAGTTGATGCTCATGGGGATATAGACGGCGCGAGTCTGCGGGCTGTAGGCAAGCGAACGCCAGCTGCGGAACCCGGTCGTGCTCGGGCACATGGTGATGGGCTCACCCAGTTCGGCAATCTTGCCTTCACGATAGTTGGCAAAAGTGCCTTCATCGGTGATGTCGATCTGGTCCTGCCAGCCGAGGTCGAAGGCGGGATAGGGCTCACCCGTCTCGCGGTTGCCGCGCCAGAGAATGGCCAGCTTGCCCATGTTGACGTAGGAGGGCTCCCCGTCGATATCGACAAGGATGTGCTCGAAAGCTTCGTCCATGTCGTTTGTTTCGCCCGGAATGTACTGGCGGAACCATTCGATTTCGCCTGTATCGGGGTCGAGCGCCAGGGTGGAGCTGGTATAGAGGGAGGCATCGTCCTGGCCGCGGCTGACGCGGGCCCAGGGCTTGGCCTGGGAGGAGCCGATATAGACCAGATCGGCTTCGGGATCGTAGGACGCCGAGGTCCAGATATCACCACCGCCGCGCAGGACGTAAGGCATGCCGCCCCAGCTGTCTTCACCTTCGGGGGCATCGGAAACGGTGATGGTGCGCCAGACTTCGTCACCGGTTTCGGTATCGAACGCGGCAACACCGCACTTGTCCTCAACAAAACCAAAGCAACCCATATAGCCGACGATGACCTTGCCGTCGGCGATTACGGGAGCGGCGGTCACGGTCTTGCCCTCTCCGGCGACGTCCGTTTCCCAGACAACCTGCCCCGAGACCGCGTCAAGCGCGACAAGTCCCGCGTCGGGCGTGGCAAAAAAGACCTTGTCGCCGTAGATGGCCAAACCACGGCTCATCATGCCCGGGCGGAACCCTTCGGGCATTTCGCGCCGATACTCCCACAAAAGATCGCCGGTCACCGCATCGAGTGCCTGGGCGATACCATCGGGATTGGCGAGGTACATGACGCCATCATAGACGATGGGCGCCGTTTCCTGCCAGCCTGGTTCCATGGACCAGCCCCAGGCAAGGGTCAGATCGCTTACGTTTTCGCGGTCGATCTCATCGAGCGGGGAATAGCCCCAGCTGTCGAGGGCGCGGCGCCAAAGCAGCCAGTCGCCATCGGCGGGGGCGCTCAGCATTGCATCGGTGACCGGGGTGAACGCATCGTCCTGGGCCCATGCAGGGACCGAGACGCCAAGGGCAGCGATCAACGCTGCCGCGCTGACAATAGATTTGAGTTTCATTGTATCTCCTCCAGAAGTTTCCAGAATTGGTATCGGGGCTCGCGCGCGGGTCCCGCAGGTGTCAGGGAGCGGTGATGGTGATGGCCTGAAGGGCCTCGGGATCGGCCGGCAGTTCACCATCTTGTGTCGCCGACACGCCGTTGGCGGATAGAATGTAGGCGACGATATCGACATAGGTCTGGTCCGAGAGCGACCCGCCCATGCCGGCGGGCATGGTTGTCGAAATGACGTTGTATTTGGCGCCGACCGTCTGCCCGACCCAGCCATATTTAAACACGGACCCTGTAAGATCGGGTGCCGTCGAAAGGACCGAATGGAGGTCCTCGCCATGGCAACTCGAACAGTTTGCCATGTACTCCTCCTGACCGCGCTCGACCTGCTCGGCGCCGATGGAGCCGCCCTCAAGCGCATGGTCCTGCGCGATCGCCGGCAGCCCGGTGAAGGCCGCCAATGCGAGCGCGCACCCAAGGACCTGGATGTGCGGGTGCCTGAAGAGAGTTTGCACGGGAGAACTCCATTGATGCAGAGAGGGAAAGCGAGACGCGGATGCCCTGCCGGAGCGCCAAAAGGCGCATCCGGCAGGCACACCCGGGAGGATCAGTCCTGACAGAAGGGCTCTTTGCCCATCACGCTGTCGATGCCGCCAAGCACGTGCTGGCGCCAGTTCTCGTCCTCGAGAATTTCGAAGCTGTGGCCGAGTGTGGTGAGCCACGCCCGGCCGCCATCGTAGTAGTGACACCAGGACACGGGGTTGGTGTCGCCCATGCCGGGATTGCCGTAATAGCCGGCCAGTCCCTGCTCGCGCGTCGCATTGTCGACGCTGAGCAGAATGCGGACATCGCTGAGCCAACGCGGATCGGGGTTGAGGTTGTAGAACTCTTCATCGCTGAATTGAGTGCCCTCGGCCAGATGCGCGACCGAGACGTCGTTCTCGCTCTCGACGATGACGGTGCCTGCCTGACGCGGGCCGTGGTCATAGAGCTGGGCGCCAAGAAGACCTTCGAACCATGTCGAGTTGAAATTGGTGCCGAATGCGTTGTGGATACCCACAAAGCCGCCACCGCCCTCGACATAGATGCGCAGAGCCATCATGCCCAGGCTGGTCACGGCATCGCGGCCGGTGTTGAAGAATACGATGGCATCATAGGGGCGAAGACCGAATCCGCTTTCGAGATCGGCGGGGTCCTGGCTGGTGGTGACCTCGTAGCCCTGTCCCTCGAGCAGTTCAGTGAGCGCCTCGACGCCCGCATCGCGATTGTCATGCGGGTTCACGCCCGTAGCGACGTGAGAGAAGATAAAGACCTTCCAGGGCTCTTCGTCACCCGAAGTACGGTCATACCAGGCGTTGTAGCAGCTATCGTCGATGCTGCCGCAAAAGCCGTATTTCTCGAACGTCGTGTACTGCTCGGGCTGTTGCGCCAGAACGGGCATGGCGGTCAGGGCGGTCAACACCGTGGCGGCGCCGGCAAGGCGCGCGATTAGCTTGGTCATCTAAGTCTCCTCCAAAAATCTCGGTCGGGCTGCAGCGCCGCTGAGCGGTGATGGCCAGCGGCTGCGCCGGTTGGACAATCTGATCTCCAGCCCCCGCGATTGATGGCACGATAAAATCCGTCATGCAAGATTTAATATGAGACTTTGTGTTTCATATGTTGATTTTGCTTTTCGTCGTCAAAACGACAAACGTCAACACCCGGACGTCCAGAATACGACCGGCTGGAGCCTGATTTGCGCTGTCGGTTGCCGGGCTCGGGCGCGCTGTCGATGGAGCCGCCGGCAGGCTCCTAGAGCCGTTCAGGGTTTGATTGACTCAAATCCTTGGCTCTAAGTCCTTGTTTTTTCGCGTGTCCGAGCCGCAAAAATCGTTTCACTTTTGCTGGACACGCTCTAGGTCTGGACTATGCGGCCCGCCGCGAATTCGGCGGCGATGCGTTCAGCCAGCTCGGTCTCGGTATCCTCACGGGCACCGCTCAGCCCCATAGCGCCGAAGAAGACGCCGTCACGCTCGAGCAGAACGCCGCCACCGAGCGGTGTCACATGGGGAAGATGAGCCAAGGGCATGCCCTCCTTGACCCGCCGCGAAAAGTCCGAGGTCGGCCTGCGAAACAGGGCAGCGCTACGGGCCTTGGCCAGGGCGGCATCGACCGCTGCGGGAAACGCGCCATCCATGCGCATTTGAACGTTGGACCAGCCGCCATCATCAACTATGGCGATGGCCAGCTCGAACCCTTTCTCGCGCGCACCGGCCATTGCCGCTTTGGCGATGGCCTCAGCTTGAGCACATGTGAGCGCACGCCGTTCCATGGTCAGTTCAGAAGGTCCTTGCGGGCACACATGGCCTGAACGGCCATGCCATAGCCATCCGCTCCCATTCCCGCCATGACCGCGGTTGCGACCTTGGACACATAGGAATGGTGATAGATGGCCTCACGCCGGTGCACATTTGTGATGTGGAACTCAAAGATCGGGCCTGGGAACATCTTGAGCGCGTCGAGCAGGGCAAGCGAGGTGAAGGTGAAGGCCGCCGGATTGATGATGATGCCGGCCGCGGTGTCGATCGCTTCGTGCACCCAATCGATCAGGCGTTCTTCGGAATTGGTCTGCCGGAACTCGATCGGACGTGTTCCCGCGCTTGCCCGGCACAGGTCTTCGACCTGGGCCAGCGTGGTTGCGCCATACAGCTCGGGTTCACGAAGACCAAGCCGGTTGAGATTGGGGCCGTTGAGCACGAAAATGGGTTTGGTCATTACGCGAACTTTCGAAAACTAACCCTGATAGCCGAACATACGCGGCAGCCACAGCACGGTATCGGGAACGAAGGTGAAAAGAAGCAACGCCGCCAGAAGGGCGCCCAGGAAAGGAAGCGTATCGCCCACGATGTGGCGCAGCTTGGCCCGTGAGATCGACTGCATGACAAAGAGCAGCATGCCGTAAGGCGGGGTAATCAGCCCGATCATCACGTTGATGACGACGACCACGCCGAAATGGACAAGATCGATGCCCAACGCCGCTGCCGAGGGCACGAGCACCGGCACGATGATCAGGATGATCGCCGTCCCCTCCAGCATGCACCCCAAAAGCAAAAGCACGACATTGACGAAGATCAGGAAGGTGATCGGATCGAGATTCCAAGCGGTCAGTATGGAGCTGAGGGTGGCGGGAATGTTTTCGACGGTGACGACGTAATTGAGAACCAGTGCCCCGGCGATCAGCATGCCGATTGAGACCGTCGTCTTCGAAGAGGTTACCAGCGACCGGTAGAAACTCCTGAGGCTGATCGAGCGATAAAGAACAATCGAGATGATGAGTGCGTAAGCGGCGGCGACCGCTGCGGCTTCGGTGGGCGTTGTGATGCCACTGTAAATGCAGAACAGCAGAACGACGGGCATCATCAGCGCGGGAAGCGAGGTCCAGGTTATGCGCGGCAACTCGCGCAGCGGCACCGGGTCTTCCACCGGGAAGTTGTTGGTGCGGGCCTTGAAATAGACAATGATTGCCAGCGAAATGCCCATGATGGCGCCGGGGACGATGCCGCCCAAAAACAGGTATCCGATCGAGGCGTCGGAAACGAGGGCGTAAAGCACCATGGGGATCGAGGGCGGAATGATCGGCCCGATCACCGCGGACGATGCGGTGAGCGCCGCGGCAAAGGAAGCGGGGTATTTGCCGTCGCGGGTCATGAGCGAATAGATCATCTTGCCGGTGCCGGCAGCGTCGGCAATGGCGGATCCGGACATGCCGGCAAACACCATCGATTGGAGCACGTTGACCTGGGCCAACCCGCCCCGGAAACGGCCGACGACCGCGTTGCACCATGCCAGCAGCCTGTCGGAGAGCGAGCCGGTGTTCATGAACTCGGCAGCGAGGATGAAGAGCGGAACGGCCAGGATGATGTAGTTGGAATACATGCGGTTGAGGAACTGCTCGGCCGCGATGCCCATGTCGAGGCCCGACATGAACAGATAGAGAATGGACCCGGCGATCATGGAAAGGCCGATCGGCAGGCCGAGCACGGCAAGCACCAAAATCGAGACGATGCAGAGAAAGAAGGGATCGAGAAAAATCATTTGGCCGGGCCTTCCAACTCGTCATCGGCATCCTTGCCCCACACCGCAACGCCCGCCCGCCAGATGTAGCGGGCCATGGTCACCACGGTGAAAACAATGAAGATCGAATAGACGTAGTCGTAACGGAATTTGAGATAGGCGGTCTTTTCCACCTTCATGAACAGCACGTAATCGACGATGGCGGGCAGGGCCAGCCCGAACAGGGCGACGAGCGCAATGGCCGTGATCACGGTCATTATCCTGCGAGACCGCGAACTTACCGAGCTGTAGATGATGTCGAGCCGCACATCGTCGCGCGAGCGCAAGACGAAGGTTGTCCCGAAAAGGACGATCCAGACCCACAAGATTGCGCTGAGTTCATAGGCCCAGCCACTCTGCATGCGCAGGCCGTAGCGGAACACGATCTGTAGAATGAACAACGCAAACATGGCGCCGAGCATCAAGGCCAGGATGTTCTCGGCCCGCGCGACAAGCCAGCGCCCAACACGCAATAGTCCGGACATGAAAATCTCCTCTTCCCTAAACACTCCGGGCAAAACCCGGGGCAGGCGTCAGGGAAATACAGAAAGGGCGCCGCGGCAATAAGCACGGCGCCCGATATGTGCCCTAAAGGGCGTTGATGGCTTCAAGCGCGCCTTCGGGCCAGCTGTCCGAAATCTCGGAGTTCAGGTACTGCTCCTGCGCATAGGCGCGGAAGGCGTCCTGATCGGGCTCGTAGATGTTGAGACCGGCAGCTTCGAACTCGCCGATCAACTGCTCTTCCATGGCGATGTGTTCGGCCTGGCTCCAGTTGATGGCCTCGCTGGCAGCGGCCTGGAAGGCTTCCTGGTCTTCTGCCGACATGGCGTTCCATGCGTCGGACGAGATCACCAGAAGATCATATCCGATCAGGTGCGACGTCAGAACGATCTGGTCCATCACCTCGTAGAACTTCATGTTCTGAACGTTGGGAAGCGGGTTGTCCTGGCCGTCGATGGCGCCGGTCTGAAGGCCGGTATAGACCTCGGCATAATCCATCGGTGTGGGGTTAGCGCCAATGGAGCTACCCAGGAACTGCCAGGCATCACCGCCCGGCATGCGCAGGCGCACGCCTTCCATATCAGCCGGGGTCTGGATTTCCTTATCGATGCGCAGACCAACCTGGCGGGCGCCAAAATAGGTGGGGCCCAGAATGTGAATGCCGAGCTGATCTTCGGCCATCTGCTTGAATTCTTCGCCCACTTCGCTCTCAAAGAACGTACGCAGGTGCTCGGCATCACGGAACAGATAGGCCGAGGTCAAAAGCGACCATTCGGGAATCTGGTTGGAGATATCCTGAGGGGCGATATTGCCCATCTCGAGGTTTCCACGCTGCAGTGCGACGAGCTCGGTGCCCTGACGGAACAGGGTTCCGCCGTAATAGGGCTCGATGGTGGCGATGTCGCGCACTGCATCGGCGAACTGGCCCATCATGGCGGCGCGGATGTCCTGATCGGAAAACACAGCCGAAAAGCGGAGCGTGGGCGCGTCCTGCGCCATGACCGGCATCGATACTGCAGCCGCAACTGCAACCGAGCCGAGCATGAGAGCCCGGCGGGTGAGATTCAAAAGCATAATTATCTTCCTCCTTGTTGCATCCGGCGACGATTGGCGCAGCGTCACGACGCGCGACATCTCTCCTCTCTCGCCGATCTCAAATGTACGAACTAGTTCGTTTATGTCAAGCAGCTTTCCACCTGCTGTCAATGCATCTACCTTTACCAATAACGTCTGTCAATTTTGAAAATCTCATATGAAACAATTTTACACCGTGATAACGTGAAGGTGACAAGTGCGCAGAGACGTGGCAGGAACAGGCGACGGGGAAGAAAACGATCATGGCAAACGCAAAACCGCTGCACGACACAATGGACGAAATCTCCGACACCGTAGGCGAGCAGGCTTTCCGAAAGATTCGCGGCGACATCGTATCGGGCGATCTCAGGCCGGGGCAAAAGCTCAAGCTCGAACAGCTCAAGAGCAAATATGGCGTCAGCGTTTCCACGCTTCGCGAAATCCTCAACCGGCTCACGACCGAGGATCTGGTGGTGGCGGAGGGACAGCGCGGGTTCGAAGTCAGCCCCGCCTCGGTGGACAATCTGCGTGAAGTGGGCGACCTGCGGCTGGTTCTCGAAAACCACGCGCTCGCGCTTTCCTTTGCGGCGGGCGACCTCGACTGGGAAGCGGATGTGGTTGCGGCCCATCACAAGCTGTCATCGATCGAACGGGCGCTGCTGGGAGGCGATGCGAATCGGACATTTGAGTGGATCAAATACGATTTTGCGTTTCACCATGCGCTGATTTCGGCCTGCGGATCAAAGTCGCTGCTGGCGATCCATCAGTCGATTTTCGACCGATTCATGCGCTACCACCTTCTGGCTGCGAGCTTTCGCGGCGACGGCGTTTCCGAGGACCACAAGGAGTTGTTCCGGTTGGCGCTTGAACGGGATGTTGCCGGAGCCCAGGCCAAGCTGGCCCAGCACATTCATTCGGGCATCGACCATATCCTGAGCACCGGCCGGCTCTAGCGTCGGACGATCAGGCCGCCGCTTCAAAGCTGCGGGTCATTTCCTCACGCGATGGCACGCGACCGGTGAACAGCTCAAATGCCTTGACTGCCTGAAATATGGCCATGCCGGTGCCCGGGAGCGTGGCGCATCCCGCCGCAGCCGCACGCTTTACCAGCGCGGTTTCGCGCGGGAAATAGACGATATCGGCAACCCATTGGCCAGCGCTCAAAAGCTCGGCATCGACCGGCAGGCCGGGATATTTGTCCATTCCGACCGGGGTGGCATTGACGATGCCATCGAAACTGGAAACCGACGAGATGTCGGTGGTTGCAGTCACTTGATAGGCCATCTCGCGCATGCGCGCCGCAAGGCCCTGGCTGCGGGCGGCGTCCATGTCGAAGACGACCAACTCCTCTACCCCGACCTCGATCAGGGCGCGGGCAACGGCGGCACCGGCACCCCCTGCCCCGATCTGGAGCACGCGCTTGCGCTGCGCGTTGGGCAGGCCGAGCCGAAAACTTTCGGCAAATCCCCAACAATCGGTGTTGTGGCCGATCCGCTGTCCGGCATCGAATATCACGGTGTTGACCGCCCCGATCTCCTTTGCATCGGGCGCGAGACCATTGAGGTGCTCAATCACGGCCTGCTTGAACGGATGGGTAACATTGACACCGCGGAACCCGACCTTTTCGAGCAGATCGACAACGTCACCCAAATGCTCGTTGCCCAGGGCGAGCGCGTCAAAATCGATCAGGTGGTAATGATAGTCGAGCCCCTGGCGCTCGCCTTCCTGCCTGTGCATGGTGGGAGAGAGCGATGCGCCGATTCCACGGCCAAGCAATCCGATATGAATGGCCCCCTTGGCGCCGATATCGAGCAATTCCGCAAGATTGCCGCCCAGATTCGCCATGCCTGAAGATCCCGCTTGTGCTGACAGTGCAGTCAAATCCATTCCCCTTCGGGCCATTGCCTTGCCCTTGTGTTTTTTGACCGTCTCGACCTAAATGCAGGCGCGACAGTAGGTGAATGATGTACGAACTAGTTAGTTTAGTCAATCCACGATGCATGGTGACAGGGGCGGGATATTGAGCACTACCGAGGATACGAAACGGCCCGGCCGACGTCAGCAGGACCCCGAGGGCACCCGGCGCAACATCATAGAGGTCGCCTCGAACGAATTTGCTCTCAATGGGTTGGCCGGGGCACGTATTGACGAGATTGCCGAAAAGACCCGCGCCAGCAAGCGCATGATCTATTATTATTTCGGCGACAAGGAGGGCCTTTACGTCAGCGCTCTCGAAAACGCCTATCGCGTGGTGCGCGAAGGGGAAGCCGAGCTTGATATCGAAAGCCTGCCGCCGCTCGAGGGATTGCGCCGTCTCGTGGGCTTTACATTCGATCATCATTCCGAGCATGAGGATTTCATCCGCATGGTGATGATCGAAAACATTCATTCGGGGCGTTATATGGAACGCTCACCGGCGCTGCGCGCCGTCAACGAGGCCGCTATCGCGCGGATCGGATCGATCTACACCAAGGGCGTCGCGGAGGGCGTCTTCCGGGACGGGCTGGACCCTCTGGAAATCCACTGGCAGATCAGCGCGCTGTGCTTTTTCAACGTATCGAACCGGGCGACCTTTTCCCACCTGTTCGGCCGCGACATGGGTTCGGCGCAAAATCAGGCAACGCTGCGACAGAACGCCATCGACATGGTTTTTCGGTATCTGGCCAAGCCCGAATATATCTAGGGATCGATCGGGCGGGAGCCCTCGGAACTCAGGCTCGCGCACCACATTGACCGGCAGGGCAAGCGGTCTGTACAATGTACGAAACAGTTCGTATGTTTTGGAGCCATCATGAAGACCTCAATCGCGACGGTATCGATCAGCGGCGATCTGCGCGAAAAGCTTGCCGCGATTGCCGGGGCCGGGTTTGACGGGATCGAGATTTTCGAAAACGACTTTCTGGCGTTTGACGGTGGCCCGCGCGAAGTTGGGCGCATGGTGCGCGATCATGGGCTCGAAATATCGCTGTTCCAGCCGTTCCGCGATTTCGAGGGCCTGCCCGAGCCCGAACGCAGCCGGGCGTTCGATCGGGCTGAACGCAAGTTCGATGTGATGGAAGAGCTGGGCACGGATCTGGTGCTGATCTGCTCGAACGTCTCGCCTGCCGCGCTGGGCGGCATCGATCGCGCCGCAGCCGACCTGCGCGAATTGGGCGAGCGTGCGAAAAGGCGCGGCTTGCGGATTGGCTATGAGGCGCTGGCCTGGGGGCGGCATGTCAACGACCACCGCGATGCCTGGGAGATCGTACGGCGTGCCGATCACGCCAATGTCGGCCTGATTGTCGACAGCTTTCACACCATTGCGCGCAAGATCGACCCGCAAACCATACGCTCGATACCGGGCGACAAGATATTCTTCGTGCAACTGGCCGATGCGCCATTGATCGATATGGACCTGCTCTATTGGAGCCGGCATTTCCGCACCATGCCCGGACAGGGCGATCTCGATGTCACCGGCTTTGCCGCAGCCGTCGCGGCCAGCGGCTATGACGGGATGTGGTCGCTGGAGATTTTCAACGACCAGTTCCGTGGCGGCACGCCCGGCACCATCGCGGCTGACGGGCATCGCTCGCTGATCGCGCTGATGGATGCAGTGCGGCGTACCGAGCCGGCCGTCAAGACCGATCTGGCACCCATGCCCGCACCGATTGCCGTCGAGGGGGTCGAATTCATCGAATTTGCCGCCAACGAGACCGAGGCGGAAGATCTGAAGACGATGCTGGCGTCGATGGGGTTTGCCCATGCGGGGCGCCACATCGCCAAGCATGTCGATCTATACCGCAATGGCGGGGTCAATATCGTCATCAACACCGAGCGCGAGGGCTTTGCCCATTCCGCCTTTCTGATGCACGGCACCTGCGTGTGCGATATCGGACTCAAGGTCGAGGATGCGCAGGCGACGGTGGCGCGCGCCAGAGCGCTTGGGGCCGAACCGTTCGAGCAGCCGGTTGGGCCGGGCGAGCTCAAGATTCCGGCCATTCGCGGTGTGGGCGGCGGGCTGATGCATTTCGTGGACGACAAGACCGAACTGGCCAAGGTCTGGGAGACAGAATTCACTCCGGTGACCGACCAGGGCACACCCGATATGGGCGTTACCCATGTCGACCATGTCGGCCAGACCATGAATTACGAGGAACTTCTGACCTGGCTGTTGTTCTACACGACCCTGTTTGACACGCGCAAAACCCCAATGCTCGACGTGGTCGATCCGGCGGGGCTGGTGCGGTCGCAGGTGATTGAGAACGAGAAAGGCACCATAAGGTTTACCCTGAACGGCGCCGATCAGCGCTCGACGCTGGCGGGACATTTCATTTCGGAAAGTTTCGGATCGTCGGTCCAGCACATCGCCTTTGCGTCGTCCGACATTTTCAGGACCGCCGAGGCGCTCAGGGCCACCGGGTTCAAGTTCCTTGAGATTTCTGCCAACTATTTTGCCGATCTGCAGGCCCGGTTCGGGCTGGCGGATGAATTCGTCGCTCGACTCAAGGCCGGCAACATCCTTTACGACCGCGACGGAGACGGGGAGTATTTCCAGCTCTACTCCTCGCTATACGGCGATGGTTTCTTCTTTGAAATCGTCGAGCGCCGCGGCGGATACAACGGCTATGGCGCGCCCAATGCCCAGTTCAGAATCGCCGCCCAGAAGCGGAGCCTGAGGGACAGAAAAATTCCCGCACGCTAGATCGGCCCGCCTCCCTTCCATCGCAATAAACACTTTGTCTGCTCGGCCCTGGCAGCCGGAGGAGGCCGGTGTTCCTCGGCCCGAGCCAGGGACAACGCGCGCCAACGTCAATAAGGTAACTCACTTGTGTTATTGTTTTTCACGGCGCATACTCGTGGTCGAATTGGACGGAAAGATCCGATGCCAGGCGCCGCTGAACGGGCCATAGGAGTGTAATTTCAAAGGTAGGACAAACCCGATGACCAAGATCACACGACGCATGTTCATGGCGTCCTTGCCGGTGATGTATGCAGCCTCGCACATCCCCGCCTGGGCGGCTCCGCTCAGCGATCTCGACCTGATCGCCCAGCAAAAACTCGAGCCGGCCATCGTTACCCTCTATCGCCGTCTCGAGCGCCTGACTTCCACCGCCACAATCATGACCACAGGGGCGCACCCCGATGACGAACCGTCGGCGATGCTGGCGGCGTTGCGCCATGTCTATGGCATCCATCCGGTAGTCTATGCCATCACGCGCGGCGAAGGCGGTCAGAACTCGATCGGGCCGGAACTGGGCTCGGTGCTGGGCGTGCTGCGCACCCGCGAAATGGAAGAAGCCTCGCGCTCGCTCGATGCCTCGCTGGCATTCGGCAGTTTCGGTCACACCGATTCCGTTCACGATTTCGGCTTTTCCAAAGACCCCAACGAGACCATCGACCAGTGGGGCCGCGACAAGATCGTCGAGCGCATGACGGCGGCGTTCCGCAAGTACAAGCCCGACATCATCATGAACTGCTTCCTCGATGTTCCTGGCCAGCATGGCCACCACAGGGCGGCCAACGTCGCGACATTCATTGCCGCCGAGCTCTCGGGCAACCCGCAGGAATTCCCCGACCAGATCGCCGGCGGCCTCGACACCTGGGAAGTGCCGAAAATCTATCAGCCAGCCTATGGCGGCGGCGGCGGGGTCTATGACGACGAGGTGCCGCCTCCTCCCGTGACGCTGGTGGTGACTGCACCCGAACGCGACAAGATTTCCGGTGCGACTTTCCCCCAGATGGGCGAATGGTCCCGCTCCTGCCACCGCACACAGGGCATGGGCCGCTGGCGGCCCGAGCCGACGACCGAATGGGAGCTCAATCTCTCCCGCGTTACCGGTGGCGGCGAAGGCGCCCAGGAAAGCGACATCCGCGAGGGGCTCATCGCCACAGTCGGGGATATCGCCGAACTCGACGGCATGCCGTCCGACACCGCAGATGCACTACGCGAGGCCCAGGGGCTGATCGAGGAAGCCATTGCCGATTATGGCGACCCGGTCGTCGTGCTGGCGAAAGTGGGCCGGGTTGGTGAAATCATCGACATGGCTCGCGAGAGCCTGCCCGAAGCGCTGCATGCAAATGTCGCACACCGGCTGGATCGCAAGGTCAAGGAGATCGACCTCGCCCTTGCCGCCGCGGCCGGTGTTCAGATCCGGTCCTATACCGAGGGCGGCGATGTGACGCCGGGCGACGAAGTGGTCATCAAGACCATCGTCGATGGTCCCGAGGACGTAACAATCGAGGGTGTCGAGATCGTCGCGCGCGAGGGTCTCACGGCTTCGGGTGAAACGGTTTCTGTTGCCGAAGACGCCAGCTACACCAATCCGCTCAGCGAAGAGTTCGATCCGCTGGGTGGCAATGGCGATGCTTATACAAAGGTGTCGCTGAATATCGGCGGACGCACGGTTGTGCTCGACGTCGATCTGGAAGACCAGCTGCGCGTCATTCCCACGGCTTCGATGACAATCGAACCGAGCGCAATCGTCTTCAACACCACCGCCGAGCTGGGTCCGGTGCCGCTGACGGCGACGCTGACCAACGCGACGCTGGGTGACCTCTCGATGCCGGTTCCCCAGGGTTGGGCGCTCGATGAAACCGAGCGCGCCTCGGACATGAGCGGCACGTTCGCGCTGGTGCCACCTGACGGGCTCGAGCAGTTGCGCTTCGATATCGAACCCGAACTTCTCGGTGAGCAGGCCTATCAGATCGACACCTTCACCTACCCCCATATCGGCCGGTCGGTGGTTCCCACCACGGTATCGGTTCCCGTGCAGGCAGTTGGCGCCGAGCTACCATCGGTCAAGCGCATCGGGTACGTATCGGGCGGCAACGACAATGTCGGGCTGTGGATGGAGCGGCTCGGGCTCGAGGTTGTGGAATTGTCTCCCGAGGACATTTCGAGCGGTACCTATGGCGATCTCGGCACGATCGTTGTCGGTATTTTCGCGTTCGGGCGGCGCCCCGATCTGGCCGAGAACATTGATGGCATCCACGAATGGGTGCGCAATGGCGGGCATCTGGTGACCCTTTATCACCGTCCGTCCGACGGCTGGGATCCCGAGACCATTCCGGTCGCCTATCTCAAGATCGGCTCACCCTCGATCCGTTTCCGCGTCACAGACCCCAATGCCGAGGTCGACGTGCTGGAGCCCGATCATCCGTTGCTCAACTACCCCAACACCATCGGAGCGGACGACTGGGCGAACTGGGACAAGGAGCGCGGGCTGTATTTCGCCGAGGAGTGGGACGAGGTCTACAAGCCGCTCCTGGCCATGCACGATAGCGGGGAAGATCCGCTGGCAGGCTCGCTGCTTTCGGCCCAGATCGGGGCCGGACGGCATACGCACACCAGCCTGATCCTGCACCACCAGCTCGACAATCTGGTGCCGGGCGCTTTCAGGCTGCTCGCCAACCTCGTCCAGCCGGCCGAATAGTTGCCCAAGGCATGGTTGTGACGATAAGCGCCCCGGTTTGCCGGGGCGCTTTTTTGTCGGATCGCGCGGTCGAACCGAAAAAGTCTGCACCTTTTTCAGATCGCGCTCCGGCTATCGCTCTGTCTCGGAATTGGCCTTGCGCCGGATGGCGGCGGCTTCGAGCATGTTGGTCGATTGCAGCGCGATAAGGATGATCGCCACGCCGATGACCGTCGCCCAGGATGGGACTTCGTTGAAAAAGACAAACCCGGCAAGCGCGGCAAAGCCGATGGAAAGATATCCCAGAGGCGCCAGTATGCGGGCCGGCGTCGTCTGGTAGGCGCGCAGGAAGCAGTACTGTCCGATCTGGGCCAGGATGCCGATGGCAAGGAGCGTCGGCCAATCGGCCGATGCCACGGGCTGCCAGACAACCATCGCGGGAATGGCGGTCAGCACGGAGAGCCCGACCGTATAAAAGACCATGAGGACGGCGGTATCCTCGTTTTCCATGGCGCGGATCTGGATGACGGCAAGCGAGCCAAACAGCACCGAGCCGAACGCCGCGGCAAGGCCCCATGAGAACGTCACTTCGCCCGGCGCGAGGATGACAAGAATGCCGACAAAGCCGATGGCGGTGCCGATCCAGCGCACGGGGGCGATTCTTTCGGCCAGCAGCCACGCAGCAAAAACCATGACGACCAGCGGCCGCATGAAGCCAATCGCATTGACCAGCGCGAGTGGCAGAGCCGCAAGCGCTGTGAAATTGCAGGTCAGGGCGAGCGTATTGCATCCCACCCGCACCAGATGCCGCAGGGGCTGTTTGGTACCGATGACCGCATGGCGCTTGCGCCAAGCCAGCGGCAGGATGGAGACCAACCCGATCAGCGAGCGGATGAACACCAGCTGGATTGCCGGATAGGTGGCGCCCTCGAACTTGACGAGAACGGTCATGACCGTAATCAACGTCATGTCGGCCAAAAGCCAGGCGATGCCGCTGCGATAGGAAGGCGCCGGGTCGGCCATCTACATGCGGCCGCCTGCCACGAGGTTTGCCAGGATGCGGAAGGCGCCGGGCACGAGATGATCGAGCTGGTGGTGGAGGACGAGGCTGGTGTGGGTGTGACGGCCCTTGCCGATTTCGGCCGTCAGGAGCGAGCCTTTCAGCGGGCTTTCGCCCTTGTCGCTCATGGTAAGGAGCGGGGTATAGGCCTCGTCCCATTCCGATGCAAAATAGAGGCCCCGCTCCTTGTTCCAACCCTGGAAGTCGCGCACCGAGATCGGGTTGGGGCCGGCAAAAATCGGATTGTCCGCCGCCAGTATCTCCACCGGCGCATCGGGATTGGTCACCCGCCAGCGCAGTGACGGCTGGCCAATCTTGAGAAAGCGCGGCGGAACGGCGTCCGGCGTCCAGCCATCCCAGGGGCGATGGTAGAGGGTGACAAGATTGCCGCCTGCCTCGACATAAGCGCGGAGCGCTTGAGTGCTGGCAGCCAGATCGGGGCGCAACCCGAAGGCGAAGATGCCAACGACAATGGCGGGAAATCCCGAAAGATCTTCGGAAAGCGCCCGCGCGTCGAGTTCGGTCACCTTGAACCCCATGCGCGCCAGCCAGAGGCCGACATTGTCGGCACCGCCCCCGATATAGGCAACGCGGCGGTCCTCGGGGAGAGCGAGGGTGAGCGCAAGAATATCGAGACGCGCGGGGGTCAGGTAAAGGCTTTTGCCGATATGGGCGTAGTCAATGGGCTGGACGGTGAAGGCCGGCGCATCGTCGAGAAGCGCGTCGAGGGTATAGCGGCCCTCGACCAGCCCGCTTCCCGAGAGCGTAACGCCGTCCCTGCCTGGCACGATTTCGATGCCTTGAGCGCTGGAAAGACTTAGATTGCCGGTATTGCCTTCGATCCTGGCTTCCACCGACAGACCTGAAAATTCGGCATCTGCCGCCATCAGCAGGGCGCTGGGCGTCAGGCTGACCGAGGCTGCCGGGACGATGGTGAGTGGGCGTTCCAGACCGAAGGCGCGCGCTATGGTGCGTCCGGAAACGGTCAGAGTCAGGACGATGCACGCATCGCCATTGGCACCCGAGGCCGTGAACGACTGGGTAAATGGCCCGGTGACGGGGGCGTCGGGCGCCACCTCCAGTGTATATCTGCCCGGCGGCTGCGCGATGATCGAGACACCGTCGGGCAGGATCAGATCGATCGAAACGTCTTTGGGTACACCACGAAGCGTAAGGCTGAGATCGACCGTCTGGCCCTGCGCCACCACCGGCCGGTCGAGCGCGGCGACACAATCGATACCGGCTGCGACGAGCATTGCAGATTCGAGATCGGCAATCATGGTTTCGATGCGATGGACGTGTTCGGCCGGGACCGTTTCGGCATGAGCCTCGATGATCTCAAGGGCCACCGCCAAGGGGGCAATGATCTCATCGGCCTTGGGGAAGGCCGCGATGGCTGTGGCAATGGCCGAATCGGCAGAGGCGAGCCCGGGAACAATGTCGGCGAGGCGGCCGGGAAGATTGTCGGTGATCTCGCCGATATCATCTGGCCCGACCCGGAGATGGAGCGGCCATTCGGTCCTGGGATTTTCCGGCCAGCGCCCCATGCCCTGGCTGGCATGATAGAGCCGGGACCACTCCCCAATCTCGTCAAACGGCACGCCGGTTGCAAAATCGGAGTCGGTCGCGACCAACTTTACCGTTTGGGGCGGCGGTGGCACCTCGTCATCATAAGTCGATCCCCCGCCAGACCAGGCGGGCAGATAATATTTGGTGACCTGCCAGGGCGCCAGGCCCTGAGCGAAATGCTCGGGATAGGCGTTGGGGTCTGCAGCCAGCGCAATCGCCTCCTCGGCGGCCATGGTCATGGCGCGATGATGACCGTGCTGGCCGGGCACATCGAGAAATGTGGGGATGACGATATCGGGCTTTTCACTGCGATAGGCGCGAACCATACGCTCAACGATCAGGTCGTGCTGCCAGCGTTCGAGGGTGTCGTGACCGTTTTTCGAGAACCCGAAATCGTGGACGGGATCGCTCGGGCCGAACCCGAACCATACGATATCGGCATCGATAACCTTTGCCGATTCTTCAAGCTCGTGGGTGCGAACCACTCCAAGCGCGCCGCCGCGCTCGGGACCGAGCGTATTCTGGCCGCCCTCCCCGCGCGTCGAACAGCCGATGATGGTACGCATGCCGAGCCCAAAGCGCATGAAGGCAAGCATGGCGTTCTGCTCGTCGTCAGGATGGGCGCCGGTGTGAAGCACCGTGACGCACGATTTCAACCGAGCCAGGGCCCGGTGGAGTGCAACCAGTCGTGAATTGGCGCGACGCTGGGTGAAGCGATGGGAAAGCTCAAGGCGCGATAGGGGCATGGACAGTCCTATGGCCGGGCAGCTGCGACCGCCGGCGAATATTCGAGTGAGAGTTGAGGCGACAAGATATCGTGCAGGGCGAGGGCAGCCGCACCCAGTGCCGCGGTAAAGCGCCCCGTTTGCCCGCGAACGACTCGCGGCTGGGCACGTCCGGTACGGGTAGAGACAGAAACCGGCAGGGGTTCGAGCGCCGCGATCAGCGCATCGAGGATAACATCGGGAAGATTGCCGCCGAACACCACGGTTTCGGGATCGAAGATGTTTTCGATCATGGCAACTGTGGGCGCCAGATAGTCGGCCGCTTGCTTGATCCAATCGGCAAGCACCGGATCGTTCTGGGTGAAAAGCGGTTCGAGAGCGCCGCTGTCGATGTTGGGACGGCCACTGGCCGCCAGTTTTTCGCGCAAGGCATACAACGAAGCAAAGCGCTCCAGCGCACCGTCGGGACCGTAACTTGGTAAGCCATGGCGCGGCACCAGCGCCACATGGCCGATTTCGCCAGAATTGCCGAAGGCACCGCGCAGTGGAACGCCGTCCTTGAGAACGCCAAGACCCAGGCCGACGCCGAAATAGAGAAAGCAGAAATTGGAAATCTGGCGCCCGGCCCCGTAGAGCCGTTCGCCAACGGCGGCGGCGGTGGCGTCATTTTCGATCGACACGGGCTGGCCAATGGCCCGGGAGAGTGTCGCCTTAGCGTCGATGCCCTTCCAGCCGGGCAGCGTCGCGGGTCCGACCGAACTCATCCCTTCGACCTCGAACGGCCCCGGCATCACGGCGCCAAACCCGATCAGCCGGTCTCGCGAAGCGCCGATCTGGGCGCAGAGCTTGTCGATTTCCTCCGATACCCTGCCGGGCACCTGATCGGGCGTTGCCGATTGAAGGGGAGCGATCGCCTGAGCGCGGACGGCACCAGAGAGATCGAGCAGGGTGGTCGCTATATGATCGGCGGCGATTTCCACGCCCCCGGTCAAGGGGCCGTCGGGATTGATGGCAAACTGGATCGGCGGCTGGCCGCGGCCCGAACGCAGCCGGCCCAGTTGCACCAGCATGCCCTCGCTCAAAAGGTCATCGACGATATTGGCGACGGCCTGAGGCGTAATGCGGGCGCGGCGGGCAATTTCGGTGCGTCCCATATGGCCGTGGGTGCGGATCACTTCGAGCACCACGCGCCTGTTATGAGCCCGGTTGCGCTCTGGATTGGAACCGATGACGAGGCGTGGGCCACGACCGTGCTTTTCCGAACTGGTCAAGGTTTCCCCTCTTGCCGATTGGGCGCGCGCTATCGGACCAGCAGATTATGCACGCCGTCCGAATAACACAAGTAGATTAATTTAATCGCGCTTAATCCGCGGCCGCAGCGGCACCGAACGCGGAGTGGATTGGTCATTGTTTCGATTTTTCGCGGCTGCGCCAAGCGTTAATCTCGATCCGGCGTGACTCGTCGCTCCAATAACGAAAGTAAATTATTTTATTGACAAGGCATCGCACATCATTTGACGATGACCGGATGGTGGACGGAGGGGTCCGAGCCGCCAAGCAATCACGCAGGGAAGATGTTTCCCTGCTCCCAAAGGAGGGATTAGCATGCGTAGAGCACTTGCATTGACCGCACTTTCAACTGGCGTCAGCCTGGCTGCCCTGGGTTCGGCCCAGGCGGTGGAAATCGAATACTGGCAGTATGTATTTGACACCCGCGTCCAGGCAATGGACCAGTTGATCGCCAATTTCGAAGAAGCCAATCCCGATATCACGGTCAATCACCAGACATTCCCCTATGCCGATTACCAGACCCGCGTCGTGGCCGCCAATGTTGCCGGTCAGGGTCCGGATGTGGCCCAGCTGTTTTATGGCTGGCTCGACAATTTCATCGCTGGCGGATTGATCCAGCCGCTCGATCCCGAGGTTTTCCCGACCGAGGAAATCGAAGCCGATTTCTTCCCCATCGTTTCCGCCATGGAGCGTGACGGACAGTATTGGGGGCTGCCCACCGCCGTCCGTTCGCTGGCCCTGTTCTACAACAAGGACATTCTCGAAGCTGCCGGGCTCGATCCGGAAAGCCCTCCGCAGACGCTCGACGAGCTCGTCGAAGCTGCGGAAGCGACAGTTGAGCGTGACGGCGGCGGCAACATCACGACGGTCGGCATTGCGATGGGCATGGCCGGTCAGGACCACCAGTGGTGGCGCGAGGGCCTCGTCCGCCAGTTCGGCGGCCAGCCTTATTCCGACGATGGTCGCACCGTGACCTACAATGACGAAGCGGGCCTTGCCGCAACAACATGGCAGGCCGACCTCTATCTGGGCGATGATGCCGTGACCCAGGTCGGGTTCATGGATGAGCCGCAGGCCGCCTTCCGCGCCGGCCGCGCCGCAATGACCATCGATGGCACTTTCCGTCTTGGTGCGTTCGGCTCCATCGAGGAATTCGAGTGGGGTGTGACCGAGTTGCCTGCCAATGAAGACGGCATGCGTTCGAACTATGCGAGCTATTTTGCCAATGCGATCGGCGCGCGCGCCGAAGGCGAAGAGCTCGAAGCGGCCCAGAAGTTCCTCGCCTATATCAGCTCGCCCGAAGCCATGGAAATCTGGCTCGACGTGGTGGGCGAACTGCCGGCCCG
The DNA here is from genome assembly GCA_002723255.1 of Pelagibacterium sp. Taxonomy (GTDB): domain Bacteria; phylum Pseudomonadota; class Alphaproteobacteria; order Rhizobiales; family Devosiaceae; genus Pelagibacterium; species Pelagibacterium nitratireducens. Next base: position 118,451 of record PBNW01000016.1, read on the forward strand.
CAAGGATGTTGCCCTGACCGAGGAAAATCTTTCAGACCCCATCTATGGTCCGTTCCTTGCAGGACTTGAATACGCCCACACCACGATCTTTGTGGACGAGGCCGCCCAGCGGCAGGTGGCGATCGACATGGAAAGCCGCATGTCGCTGCAGGGTCAGTCGCCCGCAGACTCGCTGGCTGCGGCCGCCGAGGAAGAACAGGCCATCCTCGACGACTTCTACGCCGACCAGTAACAATGGGAGCGGACCGGTTGACTGACCGGTCCGCTCTTTTGGCATTCGATCCAATCGGGCCGGACAACAGCCCGGCCGTACCGGTTATGCAAATCAGCAGGAGTGGCAGGCGATGACTGCGGCAGCATCGGCAAATGGCACCGTGGAGCGACCCGGAGCCTGGAATCGTCTCAGCATTGGACAGAAGCGCCTGGTCTGGGTGTGGACGTTTTTGGCCCTGCCCGTGGTCTTTTACGTGGTGATCCGTTTCTATCCCACTGTGCAGGCGTTCTGGCTGTCATTCACCGATTGGGATCTTCTGCGACCGGCCGAGTTCATCGGGGCCGAAAATTATATCGAGCTCTACAACGATCCGCTGTTCTGGCAGGTGTTCCGCAATACGTTCGCGTATCTGATTGTCGGCACGCCGATCAGCCTCGTCATCTCGTTCGCCGTGGCCTATTATCTCGACCGTGTGCGGTTCATGCACAGTTTCATACGTGCCCTTTATTTCCTGCCGTTCCTGACGACGGCCGCCGCCATGGCGTGGGTTTGGCGCTGGTTCTATCAGCCGCCACCGATCGGCATAATCAACGGCTTTCTGGGCACTGTGGGCCTTCCGGCCCAGCCTTTCCTGCGCTCGACAGAGCAGGCTCTGCCCGCCATCATGGTGACGGCGATCTGGGCGGGGCTGGGGTTCCAGATCATCATTTTCATGGCCGGACTGCGGGCCATTCCCCAGACCTATTATGAAGCGGCGCGCATTGACGGGCTTGGCGAGTGGGCCATCCTGCGCAAGATCACCCTGCCGCTTCTCAAGCCCACGACCGTATTCCTCGTCGTCTTTTCCTCGATCGGATTCCTGCGGATTTTCGATCAGGTCTACAACATGACCAGCAACGATCCGGGCGGGCCGCTCAACACGACAAAGCCGCTGGTGCTGATGATTTACCAGACGGCCTTTTCTTCCTTCAACATGGGCTATGCGGCAGCGCAGACGGTGGTGCTCTTTACCATCCTTCTGATCGTTTCGCTGCTGCAACTCTGGGTTCTGAGGACACGCTGATGACCGCCACAGCTGCCACGAGCTCCGAGCTCAAACACAACGCCGCTTCCATCCGCCCGGACCGTATCCTGATCTGGACACTGTTGCTCATTGGCGGAGTGCTGATGATCACCCCGCTGCTGTTCATGTTTTCGACCTCGCTGAAAACGGCGAGCCAGGTTTATGATTTGCGGCTCATCCCAGCGGCGCCCACCTTCGACAATTATATCAAGGTGCTATCGGACGGGCGTTTCGTGCGGTGGTTCTTCAATTCGACGCTGGTCGCGGTAAGCGTGACGCTTTCGAACGTCTTTTTCGACTCCCTGGTTGGTTACACGCTGGCGAAATTCCAGTTTCGTGGCCGGTACCTGATTTTCATTGCCATTCTGTCGACCCTGATGATCCCCACCGAAATGCTGGTGATCCCGTGGTATCTGATGAGCGCTCAACTGGGCTGGATCGACAGCTATTGGGGCATCATGTTCCCGGGCATGATGACGGCGTTCGGCACGTTCCTGATGAAACAGTTCTTTGAAACCGTGCCCGACGATTTCCTCGAAGCGGCGCGCGTGGATGGGCTGAACGAATTCACGATCTGGTGGAAAATTGCCATGCCCATGGTGGCCCCGGCCATCTCGGCTCTGGCGATCTTTACCTTCCTGGGGAACTGGACGGCGTTTTTCTGGCCGCTCATCGTCACCAACAGCCGCGAGCTTTATACGCTGCCGGTGGGGCTTTCGAGCTTTGCGGTCGAGCAATCGATCCAGTGGGAAATGATCATGACCGGCGCAGCGCTTGCGACCATACCCACCCTGCTCGTTTTCCTCGTCCTCCAGCGCTACATCGTACGCGGTGTGATGCTGGCCGGCTTGAAGGGCTGATCGATGACCGCGATGAAAGATACGAGCGTTTTTCCCGATCCTGTCTACAAGGAGACCGTGCTTCGCCCGCTTTTCGACGGCGCCAAGGATCATCATGCCGACGGGTTCAGGGCCATCGATCGGGCGCATCTGGTCATGCTGGCCGAAACCGGTATCCTCAAACGCGAGCAGGCCGCGTCGATTGCCAAGGCTCTTGTCGCCATCGATGCCGAAATCGATCTCGACAGTCTGGTTTATGCCGGCGAGGTCGAGGATTTCTTCTTCCTGATCGAAAAGCACCTCAAGGGCCGGCTCGGACCCGACCTGGCGGGGCGGCTTCATACCTCGCGGTCGCGCAATGATATCGATCACACCTTGTTCAAGCTCGGGCTCAAGCCGCGCACCGAAATCCTGCTCGAAAAGATGCGGGCGCTGCTCGACGCGGTGCTGACAACAGCCGAGCGGGAAGCGGAAACGCTGATCGTTGCCTATACGCATGGGCAGCCGGCGCAGCCGACGACCTTCGGGCACTATCTTGGCGCCATGGCCGAGGTGCTGATCCGCGACATCGAGAAAGTGGAAGCGGCCCTCGAGGTGATCGATCTCTCGCCCATGGGCGCCGCGGCGATCACCACATCGGGTTTCCCAATCGAGCGTGAGCGGGTGGCCGAGTTGCTCGGGTTTTCCCGTCCGCTGGAAAATTCCTATGGCTGTATTGCGTCGGTCGATTACATCACCGGCATTTATGGCGCGATGGCGCTGAGCTTTCTCCATCTCGGCCGGCCCATCCAGGACTTTCAGGTCTGGTCGAGCTTCGAGGTAGGGCAGCTCTACGTGCCCAACTCGCTGGTTCAGATTTCATCGATCATGCCGCAAAAGCGCAATCCGGTGCCCATAGAGCATCTTCGCCATCTGGCTAGCCAAACCTATGGCCGGGCCAAGGCGATGCTCGATATCATGCACAACACGCCCTTCACCGACATGAACGATAGCGAGGGGGAAAGCCAGGCCATGGGCTATCAGGCGTTCGATGCCGCCTGTCGCGTGCTCGACCTTTTCACCGCACTGATCGCGCAGGTGTCGATCAACGCCGAACGGGTTGAGATCAACACCAAGCGCTCCTGCATCACCATTACCGAATTGGCCGACAGTCTCGTCCGGCTCGAGGATCTCTCGTTCCGGCAGGCCCACGAGGTTTCGGCGGCGGTTGCACGAGCCGTGGTTGCGGCCGAGGGCTCGCTGGCCGAGGACGGATACGGGCCCTTTACATCGGCATTCGAAGACGCGACGGGGCGGGCTTCAAACCTTTCGCCCGAGCGATTTGCCGAACTGGTTTCGGCAAGGCATTTCGTTTCGGTTCGCGACCGGCTCGGGGGTCCTGCACCTGCAGCACTTCGAGCCTCGCTCGGACGCTATCGCGAAAAGCTCGCGACATTTTCCGCCGGCGCGGCCCGACGCGCGGAACGGCAAAAAAACGCACACAGCGAACTCAATGATAAATTCAATGCACTTTTAGGAGCGGCGTGATGGCAGAAATCCAGTTGGAAGGCCTCGTTAAGCGCTATGGCAAGGTGACCGCCGTTCACGGCATCGACCTCGAAATTGCCGATGGCGAGTTCGTGGTTTTCGTCGGGCCATCGGGCTGTGGAAAATCGACAACCCTGCGTATGATCGCCGGGCTCGAGGAAATTTCGGGCGGCGTGCTCAAGATCGGCGATACAATCGTCAATCAGTACGAACCCAAGCAGCGCAACATCGCCATGGTGTTCCAGAACTACGCCATTTATCCCCACATGACGGTGGGGCAGAATATCGGGTTCGGGCTTTACACCTCCAAACTTTCCAAGTCCGAAAAGCAGCGGCGCATTGCCGAGGCCGGCAAGATTCTAGGCCTTGAAGATCTGCTCGAGCGCCGTCCGGCTGCACTTTCGGTCGGCCAACGCCAGCGTGTCGCCATCGGGCGCGCCATGGTGCGCGATCCGGCAGCGTTCCTGTTCGATGAACCGCTCTCCAACCTCGACGCACAATTGCGCTCGCAGATGCGCATCGAAATCAAGCGCCTGCATCAGCGCCTTGGAACCACCATCGTCTATGTCACCCACGACCAGATCGAGGCGATGACAATGGCCGACCGTATCGTTGTGATGCGCGACGGACTCATCTTGCAGGTGGGCACGCCGACCGAGCTCTACGACAGCCCCGTCGATGTTTTTACCGCACGGTTTATCGGCAGCCCGTCCATGAACCTGATCGATGGCAGCGCGGCAGACGGCGCGCTGACAGCTGGGGGCGTCAAGGTCAAGGGCACCCTGCCCCAGGCCCGATCGGGCAAAATCCTTGTCGGAGTCCGACCGCATGACCTCCTCGTGGGCGAAGCCCCGGCCGATGCCGCGCTGGCCTTTGACGGCAAGGTCACCGCGGTCGAGCCGCTCGGTTCGGAAACTCTGGTGCATCTCGATATCGCCGGATCATCGGCCATTGCCACGGCACCGGGCAAGCTTTTGCCCGCAGTCGACAGTATCGTTACAGCCTGGGCGGCTCCGGGGAATCTCTATCTCTTCGACGCGCAGAGCGAAAAAGCCTTGGGGCGTCTATGAATCTGGAATCGCCGCGCGACGCTGTGATCAGCGTCGGCCGTATCTATTGCGACCTTGTTTTCTCCGGACTCTCGGGCATGCCGCAAATGGGCCATGAGGTTTTTGCGCGTTCCATGCAGCCTGTGCTTGGCGGCGGGGCGTTCATCGCCGCGGCCCATCTGTCCCATCTTGACCGCCCGGCTGCCCTGCTGGCCGCTTATGGCACCGACCCGCTGTCGCAAACGCTGGCGACCCAACTTGAAGAGAGTGGCATCGATCTGCGTTTTCTCGAGCGTCGGGCCGATGCGGGGCCGCAGGTCACCGTCGTGATGACCAATGCGGAGGACAGGGCCTTTCTTTCATGTCGGGCCGGCCGCGCCGTACCGCCTCGCTTTGCGAACGCACTGGCCTGGGAGCGGGCAGCCCTCTTACACATTGCCGAATATGCAACGCTCGATGAACAGCCAGACCTTGTTTCGCGTGCCAAGGCGGCCGGGCTGGTCGTCGCGCTCGATCCAAGCTGGGATGAAACACTCATCGGTCAACCGGGGCTGCTCAAGGCCTGCGCGGGTGTGGACATCTTTCTTCCCAATGCCGAGGAAGCGGCCGCCATCACCGGCAAGTCCGATCTCGCACAGGCGCTCGATGTGCTGGCCGATCATTTTCCCATCGTCGCGATCAAATGCGGCGGCCGGGGCGGATTGCTCGGCGCAGGCAAGACGCGGCTCTCGACTACGGCGCCCAAGGTTCATGTCGTCGATACGACGGGAGCGGGCGATGCCTTCAACGCGGGCCTGATCGATGCGTATCTTTCCGGGCGCGCTCTGGGCGAGTGCCTCGATGCGGGCGTTACGGCCGGATCTTTGTCAGTGCAGTCGATCGGCGGCGCGCCACGCCCTGCTACGTCGGTCGCCGTGTGATCGGCCGCTTGGGCGGTGCCGGCCAGTCTTACCGAGATCGACCGGAGGCCGCAGCCTCGCCCAGACGAACCAGATAACTGACGCCGGCCGGGATGATCTCGTCGTTGAAATCGTAGGTGTCGGTGTGAAGCCCGCTTGTCTGGCCGTTGCCAATGAAGACATAGGCTCCCGGGCGGCGTTCGAGCATGAACGCGAAATCTTCTCCGCCCATCATCGGCACGAGATCGGGATTGACGTTTTCGGTGCCGACGATTTCCTGGGCGATTGCACAGGCAAACCGGGTGTGCTCAGGATCGTTGACGGTTACAGGGTATCCACGGCGGAAATCGAGCTTTGCGGCGGCACCAAAGGCACTGGCGATGTGCGAAACAACCGCGTTCATTTTCGCTTCGACCGTATCGCGCGTCTCGGGGGCAAGCGTGCGAACGGTTCCCGATAGTCGTGCTGTACCGGGGATAACGTTGTAGGCACTGCCCGCTTCCATGCGGGTTGTCGAAATCACCGCCGAGGCAAGCGGATCGACATTGCGCGCGACGATCGACTGGAGCGCGGTAATCATGTGACCGGCAACGAGTACGGGATCGATGGCCTCATGAGGCCAGGCGGCATGCCCGCCTTGGGCCGTGATCTCTATATCGAATTCATCGGCCGAAGCCATGATGGCGCCCGAACAGGTGGCAAAGCTGCCTTCGGGCAAGCCGGGCAGATTGTGCATGCCATAGACCGCTTCGATGCCGAACCGCTCGAACAAACCGTCTTCGGCCATGGCCAATCCGCCCGCTCCGCCCTCTTCGGCGGGTTGGAAGATCACCATGATCGTGCCATCGAAATTTCGGGTCTGGGCCAGATGTCGAGCCGCCCCGAGGAGCATGGCGCTGTGCCCGTCATGGCCGCAGGCGTGCATCAGCCCTTGTGTGGTGCTCGCATGAGGCAGGCCCGTGGCCTCCTTGATCGGCAGCGCATCCATATCGGCCCGCAGTCCTATGGACTTGCCTGGTGCGCGCCCGCGGATCACGCCAACGACGCCGGTCCTGCCGATACCGGTCACGACTTCGTCGACGCCAAAGCTTTCAAGACGCTCGGCGATCTTTGCCGCCGTCCGATCCACATCGTAAAGCAGTTCGGGATGGGCATGAAAATCGCGCCGCCAGGCGACGATGTCATCGAGCATTTCATTGATGGAATTGATAATCGGCATGGTGGACCTTCAGAGAATGTCGTCGCGGATACAGGCCTTGAGGTGGCCGGGCGCGACCTCACGCAATTCCGGGCGAATTTGGGCGCATTCGGGAAGCGCGTAGCGGCACCGCGTTCTCAATACGCACCCCGACGGCGGATCGATGGGGCTTGGGATATCCCCCTCAAGAACGATACGGTGGCCTTGTCTGTCGGGGTCGGGAGCAGGCGCGGCCGACAGCAGCGCTTCGGTATAGGGATGCTTGGGAGATGCGTAGAGCCGGTCGCGAGGGGCGATCTCCATGATGCGACCCAGATACATAACGATCACCCGATCGCAAAAATGTTCAACCACGGCAAGATCGTGGGCGATGAACAAGATCGTGAGTCCAAGCTGATCCTTGAGGTCCTGCAAGAGGTTGAGAACCTGGGCCTGAACGGACACGTCGAGCGCGGAAACCGGCTCGTCGGCGACGATAAAGCCCGGGGAAACCGCGAGTGCGCGTGCAATGCCAATGCGCTGGCGCTGGCCGCCGGAAAATTCATGCGGAAACCGTTGGGCGGCATCAGCGGGTAGCCCGACAAGCTCGAGCAGTCGCGCCACTTCGGCCTCACGCTCCTTGCGCGTGCCAATGCCATGGATTTCCATGCCTTCGGCGATCAGTTCGCCCACCTTCCTGCGCGGATTGAGGCTCGCAAAAGGATCCTGAAACACCATCTGAATCTTGCGCCGGAAGGCCATCATTTCGCGTTCAGGCAAGCTGGCGATGTCAGTGCCTTCATAGACGATTTCGCCTTCGGTCGGGTCGGTCAGCCGCATTATGGTGCGCCCGATCGTGGTCTTGCCCGACCCCGATTCCCCAACGAGCCCGACGACCTCGCCGCGGGCGATCTCAAAACTCACATCGTCGACCGCGTGCACCTGGCGCTTTTCGCGCGAAAAGGGCTGGCCCTTGACCGGAAAGCGCTTGGACAGATTATTGACGGACAAAAGAGCTTTTGAAGCACTCATTGGCTCACCTCCTGCCAGCGGATGCAGCGTGCGCCATGGTCGGCACCGACATCAAACAAGGGTGGCGGCGCCTCGCGGCAGGCGTCGATGGCCAGCGGGCAGCGTGGCGCGAAGCGGCAGCCTTTCGGCAGGTCCAGAGGGTTTGGAGGCGCGCCGCCAATGGTTTCGAGCTTGCTTGACGCAGACCTGACCGCGGGGTTGGGAATGGATTTGAGCAGACCCACGGTATAGGGGTGGCGCGGGGCGGAAAAGATTGTCCGAACGGGCCCTTCCTCGACCACCTGGCCCGCATACATCACCGCCACACGATCGGCGATTTCCGCAACGACACCGAGATTGTGGGTGATGAACAGCACCGACATGCCGATCTCTTTCTGGAGGCGGCGGATGAGATCGAGAATCTGGGCCTGAATGGTCACATCGAGCGCGGTTGTCGGCTCGTCGGCGATCAACAGGGAGGGCCGGCACGATAGCGCAATGGCGATCATCACTCTTTGGCGCATGCCTCCCGAGAGCTGATGGGGGAAATCGTCGACCCGGTTTTCCGGCGCGGGGATCCCCACCAGCCGGAGCATTTCGATAGCTTTTTCGCGTGCTTGCTTTTTCGATACGTTCTGGTGGAGCCTGATGGCTTCGATGATCTGCGCCCCAATCGACCACACGGGGTCAAGACTGGTCATGGGCTCCTGGAAGATCATCGCGACGTCGTTGCCGCGCACGGCGCGCATGGCTCTTTCGTCAAGCGCCCGGATATCGATTTCCGGCCCGCCGGGCCTGTTGAACCTGATGGATCCTTCGTCGATGCTGCCGCCCCCGCGCCCGACAAGGCGCATTATGGACAGCGAGGTCACCGATTTTCCGGAACCGGACTCCCCGACGACACCCAGTGTTTTGCCGGCGGGAATGGAAAACGATACATCGTCGACACTGCGCACGACCCCCCTTGGGGTGGCAAACGAGGTCTTGAGACCTTTCACCTCGAGCAGCGGAATTGCAGCGGGATCGGTCATAGCCTCAACTCCTACGCACGCGCGGATCGACATAGCCATAGAGAATGTCGACCAGCAGATTGACGCCGATATAGATTATGGCGCTGAGCATGATGAATGCCTGCACCACCGCATAGTCCTGGCGCAGGATCCCATCGATCACCAGAGTGCCGATCCCCGGCCAGACGAAAATCCGCTCGACAAGCACGCTGCCCCCTAAAAGCTGGGCAAGGATAAGTCCGCCCGCCGTCAGGGTGGGCAAAAAGGCATTGGGCAGGATGTGCCGGAAATGGGTCGAGATGGGCGCCACGCCCTTGGCATGCAGGACGGTGACGAACGGCTCGCTGACCACATCGAGAAGATTGGCCCGCAACAGACGCACCAGATACCCCAGTGGCCCGAGCGCCAGGGCCAGGGCCGGAAGCGCCAGATGGTGGAACGCAGTGGCAAATCCGGCCAGGTTGCCTTCCAGAAGATAGTCGAACGTATAAAAGCCGGTGCGGAGGTCGGCGGGCACCGGTCCCCGCCCCACAGGACCGGGGAACCAGCCGAGCTGCTCGAAAAAGACCATCAGGAACAGCAGTGCCAACCAGAATGGGGGAATTCCCACGCTGATGAAGGAAAAGAGCCGCAACAGCCGGTCGAGCCATCTCGACTGGAGGAAACTGACCAGAACCGTAATAAGAACCGCCCCGACAAAAGCGAACACGAATGCATAAAGCGCCAATTCGGCGCTGGCGGGCAACCGCTCAAGGATCTGGGACAGGACCGGCTGGCCGGCACTGTAGGAAAATCCCCAGTCGCCCGAGAAGAATGAAACGACATAGTCGAAATACTGAACGAAGAGCGGCTTATCGAGGCCCAGTTGAGCGGTGATGCTGGCGATCACTTCGTCATTGGCGAACGGGCCGGCGATCAGACGGGCCGGATTGGTCGGCACGGCACGCAGAACCACAAAGGCCAGCACCGAGGCTCCGAAAACCGTAATGAAAGCTGAACCGATCCGTCCAAGCAGAAAATTTATCATATGACCGCTCCTAGATTGACAGTCGCGCGCCCGATTTCGGGTCGTAGATGTCGCGCAGCCGGTCGGCAATCAGGTTGGCCGATACCGCGAGCATGAAAATGCCCAATCCCGGGAAAAAGCCGAGCCACCATTGACCGGTCAGCGCAAAGGCAAGCCCCTCTGTGATCATGGTTCCCCATTCGGGAGTGGGGGGCTGGATGCCAAGGCCGACAAAGCCGAGGGCGGCAAGGGTCAGGATCGAAAAGCTGAAGACCGAGGAGGCCTGAATAAAGATCGTCGAGGTGGTCTGGGGCAGGATATGGAGCCGGATCAGACGGAAATTGGAGGCACCCAGGGCCTGGGCGGATTCCACGTACATCAGGGTGCGCAACCGCAGGACTTCGCTGCGCAGCAGCCGGAAGTACCAGGGGATGGCGGCAAGGATCACCCCGATGGCGGCCGAGACGATCCCCGCTCCGAGCCCAATGGCAACCGCCATTGCGAGAATGAGCGGCGGGAAGGCCAGGATAGCATCCATGACCCGCGAAATGACAGCATCGAACCACCCGCCGACAAGACCGGCAAGCAGACCGAGGGTGCCGCCGATAAGCGTTCCGGCGATCGTGACCCCGATGGCCACACCGATCGAGACCTGCGCGCCCTGGATGAAGCGCGCGAAGACGTCACGCCCCACATCGTCGGTGCCCATCGGGTGCTCGAAGCTTGGCGGGAGCAGAGAGTTCAAAATATCGACGCGAAGCGGATCGAGGGGCCATAGCAGGCGACCGAACAGCGCAAGAAACACGATGACGCCAAGAATGATCACGCCAAAGAGCAATTCGCGGTCATGGGCCAGTTGCGCAAAAAGTCGTCGCACCAAATCCGTCCTCTCAACATTTTTCGTTTCGGGAGTGCGATGACTTCGCCGCACTCCCGGCATTGGGCTCAGGCGAATGCGTGAGGATAGTGTTTCCGGGCGTAGGCCTCGGTCATGTAGCCATCCTCGACATCGCGCTGGACGCTTGCGATGGGGCGTTCGGACGGATCGCCATAACCCCCGCCACCGCCGGTCTTCATTTGAAGAACCGAGTCCTTTGGCATGTGGAAGTGGGTCGATTTGGCGATCGAATGAACCTCACCATCCGGCATCTGCGCATAGCAATTGTTCGGCCGTGCTTCCTTGCCGCCCAACAATCCCCAGGGTGCGTTGAGAGACCGTTCGAACACGGTTGTAATCAGGGTATCCTCAGTCATGCGGATGTCGAGATTGAGCCCCGGACCGCCCCGCCATTTTCCCGGTCCAACCGAATCGCTGGCCAGTGCCAGTTGCTCGACGATCCAGGGATTGCGCTGCTCCCAAACCTCTGCCGGAGTGAAACGGGTCGCGGATTCGGCTATGTGTAGCATGGTGCCGCCATCGCCGCCGTCCCACGCACCTTGTCCGGTGGGCAATGGAGTGCCGTCCGCCCAGGGTTCCCTGGTTTCTTCACGCTGTCCCCATGCAACAATGGAACAGATGCAGCCGCCCGATTGAGCCGGAACGGCCTTGGGCAATGCATTGGCGACCGCATTGTAGATCACTTCGATGGCCTGCAAGCCCGGCCAGCCATAAATAAAGGAGGGCGCTGGCGGCAGGGGATCGAACATCGACCCGGGGCGGGTGATGACCTTGAGGGCGCGGAAATGGCCCTCGTGGGGAGCCTCACCATAGCCCGCCAGCATGGTGATGGCGACGCGGCTGGCCGAAATTGTCGTGGGGAGCGGCGAGTTCGTCGGGCCGACCTGTTCGTCCGGAACGCCTGAGAAATCGAGAACCACGTCCGATCCCTTGACCTCGAGCGCGATCTCGAAGGGGATACGATCCTTGGTGACCCCGTTGTTGTCCATCTCGCCCTTGCCGACATAACGGCCATCAGGGATTTTCTCGAAATAGGATCGCACGATGCGCTCGCCGTGGTCGAACATGTCGTCGACCGCCGCACGATAGATTTCGAGCCCGAAGCGCTCGACGACCTCGAGCAGCGACTTTACGCCGACCCGGCAACCGGTGATCTGGGCATCAAGGTCGCCCCGCACCATTTGGGGCACGCGGGTATTGGCCATGATCATGCGGAAGATATCCTCGTTGAGAACCCCTTCCTTATAAATCTTGACCCCCGGAAAGATCACACCTTCCTGGAACACGTCGGTTGTATCGGTGCAGTAGGGATCCTTGGCCCCGATGTCGAGCCAGTGGCCCTTGATCGCAGTATAGCCGATCAACTCCTCATCGTTGAGGAATACGGGCATGATGATGACCATGTCCTGGGGATGCGAGCCGGTCCCAAAGGGCCAGTTGTAGATCAGCGCGTCTCCCGGATTGAGGGTTTCGGGTCCCCCATTGGCCTTGACCGCCTCGTTGATGCAGAAGGACAGCGTGCCCATGAACATCGGAAGCGACGGCGCCTGGGAAAGCAGCCGGACTTCCTTGTCGTAGATAGCCACCGCGAAGTCGAGCACCTCGTAAATGATGGGTGAAAACGACGTCCGGATCAGGGCCCGTTTCATCTGGTTGGCCGCGGAGTTGAGCGCGTGGCGGATGACTTCCGTTGTGATCGGATCCGCCTTTGTCTCGGTCATCCGGCCGAACATGCCCGCATTGTGGACGACTGGTTCGTGTCTCTTTGCCATATCAGTGGGTCCGCTCCAAAATGATCTCGCCCGCCTTGCCGTTCGAGATGGTCCATTGAACGTCGACATAGGTCGTCGTTGTCTCTTCGGTTATGATCGCCGGGCCCCTGACCCTGCCCGAAATCGTGCTCCGGGGGATGATCCTGAACGGCACGCGCTCTTTGGTTTCGAAGGAATAGACGTCCATTACGCGATCGTTATTGCCATCGGAATGTTTCGGCGCGTAGCTCAGATCGCGGCGCGGCAGCAGAACCGTGGTGCTGGCCCGCACCGAAACCAGTTCGACGTCCTGGTTCATTGTGGCACCGAAGGTGCGCGCATATTCTGTTACAAACCGGTCGAGGATGACTGTTTCGTCTTCGGAAACCGCGCCGCCCTCTACCGCCACCTCGATGGAAAGCGTGTGTTCCTGCCCCTTGTAGCGAAGGTCCAGCCGGGCCGATTGCACAGCGTGGTTGGCATGGGCCGTGCTGCGCTCTGTCAGCGTTGCAAAAAGTTCGTCCAGAACGCCATTGACCTCCTGGAGAGCGCCGGAAACAAAGTCGATGACACGGGTGCGGGCGGCCGATTGCACCATGTCTGCTCCCAGAAGCCCCCAGGCCGAGAAATTTCCGGCCAGAGGCGGGATCACGACGTGGTTCATTTCGAGCTCATCGGCCAGCAGCGTGCCCATCAACGGCCCGGCGCCACCGAAAGGCACAAGCGTGATGGTACGCGGGTCGAGGCCCTGGTCGAGCGAAATCTCACGCATGGCATTTGCCATCGCCGCTGAGGATATACGCATCACGCCCGCGGCCGTCGCCTCGACATCCTGACCGATATGAGTTCCCACCGATTCGAGTGCGGACCTTGCCTTTTCGATATCGAGATGAATTCCGGCCGCCAGATCGCCCGGCCCGAGCATCCCCAGCCACGCTGCGGCATCGGTCATGGCCGGTTCGGTGCCGCCCTTGCCGTAGCAGGCGGGACCCGGCACGGCGCCGGCCGAGCGCGGCCCGACCCGCATAAGTCCGCCCGGATCGATATGGGCTATCGAGCCTCCGCCGGACCCGATCGAGCGGACATCCACCCAAGGGCTCTGGATTGGCATGTTGTCGATCATGCCCTCAAACAGTACCTGGGGCTTGCCGTCGATCACCAGGGCCGTATCGAAGCTGGTTCCGCCGACGTCAGCGGTTACCAGCGCCTTGATGCCGAGCATTCTGGCCAGCTCGCTGGCACCCTGTGCGCCGCCCACCGGACCGGACATGATGGTCTCGAACGGGCGATCCTCGGCTTCGGCAAAGGTCATCGAACCGGAGCCGGACCGGGTGATCAGCGATGTGCCCTTGAAACCGAGTTCACGCAACCGGCCATCGAGACGGCGCAGATAGTTGGACATGCGGCCACGCACAAACGCGTCAATACAGGTCGTCGAGGTCCGCTCATACTCGCGATACTCGCCGGAAATCTTGTGCGAAAGCGAAATTCCGCCCTCGAACCCCTCGTCGCGCAAGATACGCTCGACAGCGAGTTCATGATCGGGGTTTGCATAGGCGTTAATGAGGCTGACGGCGATCGCATCGACGCCTTCGGCGATCAGTTTTTGTGCAGCAACCTTGACCGTATCCTCATCGAGAGGCCGATACTCGGAGCCGTTGCCCAGCACGCGCCCGTCCACTTCAAGACGCAGGCGCCGGGGCACCAGAGGCTCGGTCTGTTTCCAGAACAAATTGTACATTTCGGCCCGGTCTCCGCGACGAATTTCGAGCACGTCGCGGAACCCGGTGGTGGTGATCAGGCCGACCCTCGAACCCCGACGCTCCAGAAGAGCGTTGAGGCCGACTGTGGTTCCGTGGAGAAAGAACTCGGCTTCCTCTATGATATCCTGAGGTACGTGGCTGGTGATCGCATGCACGACCCCCTCCTCTGGCGCGGAAGGTACAGTGGGAACCTTGCCTTCCGCCGTCTTGCCCGTCCGCTCGTCGAAATAGACGAGGTCAGTGAACGTGCCGCCAATATCGACACCAATACGCGTTGCCATTCGTTCTTTCTCCTGGAAAGTCTATTTCGCCCAATAGCGGTAGTCGGGCAGCGGTGAGAAGGTGAACTCGGTCACCGCATCACTCAGCACGACGACCGGCTGGTCCTCGAAAAACAGGATCTTGGGATATTCCGACCGCCAGATTTCGGTCACCTGATCCATGATCGCCTGACGCTCTGCCTCATCGGAGGAGGCGCGCAACTGATCGACCAGTTCGTCGACTTCAGGGTTGCAATATTCGGTGAGATTATTGGAGTTGTCGCAGACGGCGTCGTAACCCCAATAGTAGCCGACCTCGAACACGCCCGGCCCATCGAGCCGCATCAGGGACTGAACCTGATGACCCTGCGACAGATCCTGGAACTCGGCAGCCGGTGCCACGCGAATATTGAGATTGATGCCCAGATCCGCCCATGTGCTCTGCAGGATCGTCGCCAACTGCTGCTGGGTCGCATCGCCTTCCTGAATCATCACCTCGATATCGACCGGCGTGGCCACGCCGCTTTCGGTGATCAACTCCCTGGCGCGATCGAGGTCGAAGGGGATGGGCTGGCTCAGTTCGGCATTGTATCCCGGCAAGCTCGGGGGGATGGGGCCGTAGTAGAGCGTGCCGTAGCCATAGGCGACGCGCTCCACGATGTCCTCATAGGGCACGGCATGGGCAACGGCCTCGCGGAAGAGAACGTTGTCCCAGGGCGCCTTGGTGTTCGGCAACATCATCTGCTGCACGAAGGGGCTGGTATAGGCGATGGTGCGCGTGCCCGGGTTATCGGCAAGCGTGGTCACGGCCTGCTTTGCCAAACCAAAGGTGATATCGGCCTGCCCTGTGCGCGCCTGCAACAACAGGGTGGGCGCCGCCGTGATCCAGTTGACGCTGATCGCATCCGACGCCGGAGCTTCTCCAACAAACTCGGGATTGGCAACCATCCGCGCACTCTGGTTTGCGGAATAGGATTCAAGCAGGAACGGACCGGACTCGGTCACATTGGCGGCCATGAATTCATTGGGTTGCCCCGCGACCACACCACCATTGGCTTCCACGACCGACGGATCAACGATCGATGCCGCATGGGTCGCCAGATCACCCAACATATTGCCGTTTGGCTTGTTGAGCGTGATGGTCAACGTGAGCGGATCGACCACCTCGATCGCATCGATGATGACGGGATCGATGTGCCCGTCTGTCAAAAAGAAGCGCCCGCAGCCAGCCATGTCCAGGACACGCTGGAGCGAATAGCGCACCGCTTCGGCATCGACCGGAGCGCCGCTTTCGAAGGTATAACCCTCCTTGAGATGGAAGGTGTAGACCAACCCATCGTCGCTGACCTCCCAAGAATCCGCAAGGTAGGGCTCTACGGTCGAATAATCGACGACGCGAGTACCCTCCGGACCCTCCGCCGTTCCGTACTGGGTAAGCCTTACATAGAAATTCTGGAGAAAGCTGATCTCCTGCAGCCCGCAGGCCCATGCAGGATCGAGCGTACTTGGCGCGACAGCGCTGTTGACCACCAGGTCCGAGTCCTGACCCAACGCCGGCCCTGCCACCATGGTGAGGGACGAAAGCAGTCCCGCCACAAGCGACAATTTTCCGATGTTTCCGATGCGCATTCGAATGTCCTTTCGATATGCGGGCGTCATTTATGACTTGTGCGTATCACTACGCGGTGCACCCTCAACGCCCCTCAAGAGTGCACCTAAAGGAAACTATATTTCCGATAGTACATACCCATCCGATGCTGTCAATCGACCAGTTTCGATTTTTTGTTCGATTAAACCCGATCGAATTGGTAGCGAACCGCCTCTTTTTTGGGCATATTCTTCAATTCAAGAACGAGAGCCATACCAAACACGCTCCCTCTTGCACGGGTAACGAAAATCAATCTATATTTCGTATCGGAAATATTCTCTACTGGAGCGCTTCGTGTCCACAACCATCGCCTATGCAGAACTCGTGGAACTTCTCGAAAAAATCTTCCTGCACCACGGGACGGACAAGGTCGTCGCGTCGATCCTGGCCGAGAACTGCGCCATGTGCGAGCGCGATGGCGCATATAGCCACGGCATCTTTCGCATGCGGGGCTACGTGGATTCCTTGGGTACAGGCTGGGTCGACGGCAGAGCCATTCCCGAGGTCGAAGACATCGCTCCGTCCTTTTGCAGGGTTGATGCGAGCAATGGCTTTGCCCAGGTCGCATTGGCGCGCGCCCGCGATCTGGCCGTCAGCAAGTGCCGGCAAACCGGAGTTTCGGTTCTGGCGATCCGCAATTCGCATCACTTGAGCGCGCTCTGGCCCGATATCGAACCGCTGGCCCGCGAAGGCCTGATCGCCATCAGTGCTGTCAACAGTTTTGCATGCACCGTGCCGTTCGATGGCAAGAGCCCGGTGTTCGGCACAAATCCCTTTGCCTTTGCGGCACCACTCGATGGCGGCGATCCGATCGTTTTCGATCTCGCAACTTCTGCGATGGCCAATGGCGACGTGCAGATCGCAGCCCGCAAGGGACATGCTCTGTCACCCGATTCCGGGGTCGACAAAGACGGCAAGCCAACCGATGACCCCCAGGCTGTGCTGGACGGTGGCGCCCTGCTGACCTTTGGCGGCCACAAGGGATCGTCGATTTCGATGATGGTGGAATTGCTCGGCGCGGCCCTTACGGGTGGGCACTTTTCCTTCGAGTTCGACTGGTCGGGACACAAGGGCGCGCAGACGCCGCATACCGGGCAGTTGATCATCCTGATCGACCCTTCACGCGCGGCGGGTGAACCGTTCGACCGGCGCGCACATACACTGATCGCGGCAATGCAGGATGCGGGGGTTTCGCGACTACCGGGTCAGCGCCGCGCGGAAATTCGTGCCCAAACGACACAAAACGGCATACCCATTACTGCAGAAGACCTTGCCAGTCTCAGAACATTGGCAATAGCCTAAAACTTGAACAAACCCACAGGACAGCGGCCGCGCTCATGAACAGCACCCTCCCCAAGCCATCCGAGAAAAGCTCGCAGCGCCGGTCGCAACATTCCATCGCCGAAACCTTGCGCCATCTGCGGCAGGGCAATGGCTTTACCCTCAATGAACTGGCCCGGCGGTGTGATTTGGCCCCCTCGACGCTGTCCAAGATCGAGAACGGGCAGATGTCGCCGACATACGATACAATTCTGAGCCTGGCCGAAGGGCTGGGGGTGGACGTCGCCGATCTTTTTTCAGAACGCCAGACCACAACTGTCAGTGGGCGCCGCACGGTAACGCGCGCCGGAGACGGGGTTCCTCTCGATACCGCGCAATACGACTATCAGATGTTGTGCACCGATCTGGCAAACAAGCAGTTTGTACCGCTTCGAGCCAGAATAAAGGCGAACTCGGTTTCCCGATTTGACGGCATGCTGTCCCATCCCGGTGAAGAGTTTGTTTTCGTGCTGTCGGGAGAGATCGAACTTCATACGCAGTTTTATGCACCCACCCGGCTTTCGGTGGGTGACAGTTGCTATTTCGACAGCACCATGGGCCACGCGCTCATCAGAGCCTCGGAAGAGGATGCCGAGGTGCTCTGGATATGTTCGCGGGTCGTCGAGCCGCTCAGGGGATGACGCGCCGCACTCAGCCCGCATCACCGCACCATTGCTGAACGGAGCTGCCTGACACATGCGGTCGTCAAAAATCATCAATGTCGTAGGTTGTCACGCCGAAGGCGAGGTCGGCGACGTAATAGTGGGTGGATATGCACCCCCACCCGGCGAAACCATCTGGGAGCAGGCACGATGGATCGCTGCCGACGACCGGCTGCGTAATTTCGTTCTCAACGAGCCGCGTGGTGGCGTCTTCCGGCATGTCAATCTTCTGGTACCGCCCAAGGACCCGCGTGCAGCGATGGGCTGGATCATCATGGAACCGATCCATACGCCCCCGATGTCGGGATCGAACTCGATCTGTGTTTCGACCGTGCTGCTCGATACGGGCATCATTGAAATGACCGAGCCTGAAACCCGCTTCACCCTTGAAGCGCCCGGCGGGCTGATCGAGGTCGTGGCGACATGCGAGAATGGCAAAGCCACCTCAATCCGCGTTATCAACCACCCCAGTTTTGCGGCAAAGCTTGACGCTGTGGTCGAGGTCGAGGGGGTCGGGACCCTTCGGGTCGATACTGCTTATGGCGGGGACAGTTTTGTTCTTGTCGATGCCCATCAACTTGGGTTTTCCCTTGTTCCGGACGAGGCATACGACCTTGCCAGCATGGGTATGAAATTGACCCGCGCCGCCACTGATCAGCTCGGATTTTCTCACCCCACGAACCCGGACTGGTCCCATATTTCATTTTGCCAGTTCACCGCTCCGGTCCAGGATATCGATGGGATAAAGACCGGTCGCAACACTGTCGCCATCGAACCGGGAAAGCTCGATCGCTCACCAACCGGCACGGGCTGTTCGGCGCGCATGGCCGTTCTTCATGCACGCGGCGAGTTGGCGGTTGGTGAGGACTTTCATGGCGTTTCGATCATTGGCAGCCGCTTTGCCTGCCGGATCGAGCGCGAAACCACGATCGGCGACACACCGGCCATAGTTCCATCCATCTCAGGTCGGGCATGGATAACCGAAACCAGGCAACTCATGCTCGATCCGTCCGATCCCTGGCCGGAGGGATATCGTATCGGTGATACATGGCCCCGCAGGCACGCCGGGGTGAAGCCCGGCGTCAGATCACCGTAAAGCCGTGGGCGTAAGGGTCCCGGTCGTCAATGAAGATGGTGTTGAACCCGGTCTGGCGGGCCCAGCCTCCGATGGAGGGGATGATGGCTTCGAGGCTGCCCACCCGGGCCGCTGCCTCGATGCGACCGGAAAACAGTGAGCCGATAATGCTTTCGTGGACGAATTCGTCGCCCACGGCGAGCTTTCCCTTTGCGGTCAATTGCGCCATGCGCGGCGAAGTGCCGGTGCCGCAGGGCGAGCGATCGATCGCCTTGTCGCCGTAAAAGACGGCGTTGCGGGCCGTCGCGCCGTGTTGGGTCGGCTGTCCGGTCCACTGGATGTGGCTCAACCCGCTGATTTGGGGGTACTCGGGGTGCACAAACTGGTATTTTTCGTTGAGCGCCGCGCGCAGCTTGGGCGACAGGCCGATCAGTTCGGCAGCCGAGAAATCGGCCATGTCGCGAAAGTTTTTTTGTGGCTCGACAATCGCGTAGAAATTACCGCCATAGGCAACGTCGACGACGAGCTCTCCAAACCCTTCGATCTCGGCGGTCAGCCCTTCAGCGTGGAGGAAAGACGCCACGTTGGTCAGGCGCACTTCCTCAACGAACCGACCCTCTTGACGATAGGTGATGTCGACCTTGCCCGCGGGTGTTTCAATCGAGAGCTTTCCCGGTTCGCGCGGGGCGATCAGCCCGTTCTCGATCGCCATCGTGATGGTGCCTATGGTGCCGTGACCGCACATGGGCAGGCAGCCCGAGGTTTCGATGAACAACACCGCAACCTCGCAATCGGGGCGCGTGGGCGGATAAAGAATCGAGCCCGACATCATGTCATGTCCGCGCGGCTCGAACATCAGCCCGGTGCGGATCCAGTCGAATTCGGCCAGAAAGTGCGCGCGCCGTTCAAGCATGGTGTTACCCTTGAGCAGGGGCGCGCCGCCGGCGACCAGACGTACCGGATTGCCGCAGGTGTGTCCGTCGATGCACTGGAAGGTATGCTGGCTCATAAACCTCTTCTCAAAAACGGGTTGCCCGGAACGGCGTGATGTCGATGGAAGGCGGGGTATCGTCAACCAGATCGGCGATGATTTCTGCAGTTCCAGCCGATTGCGTGAGCCCCAGATGCCCATGACCGAATGCCAGAATGACACGGGAATGGCCCGGCGCAAGATCAATGACCGGCAGGCTGTCGGGCATTGAGGGACGAAATCCCATCCAGCGGCGTCCACCGGCGGTCCTGAGTTCGGGCAGAAACCGCGCCGCCTTGGCCAGCAAGGCATCGGCACGACTCATCCGCGGTGCCAGATCGAGCCCGCCGAGCTCCACGCCCCCACCGACCCGGATGCCGTCACCGATGCGGCTGACCACGAATCCGTGCCCTGCAAAGGTGACATGAGTGCGCAGATCGAAAGCGCCCTCCGGCAAGGTCACATTGTAGCCGCGCTCGGTTTCGAGCGGCAGACTGATCCCTAACGTCCGCGTCAGCCGGTTCGAATGGGCGCCTGCGGCCACAATGACCTTATCGAATACGAGACTTTTATCTGAACCGGTCAGTTCCACGCCGTTTTCGGTGGGCGTGATGTCTGTGATCTCGGATCTGACAAATGTGGCGCCACGATCCTGTGCCCTGTCGGCGATTGCCGTGGTCCAGAGCGCGGGGTCAGTGACGTTTTTCCAGTCAGGGGTGAACCCTGCATGGGTAAAGCGCGGAGAAAGACCCGGCTGGATTTCGGCAATCGCTTCGGGGCGCGTGAGAAGGTCGAATTTGACACCCACGGCCTCGCGTTCTTCGCAACCGGGCAGGCTGGCCCGGAATTCGCGCTCGCCCTCGTAGAGTTGCAATTGCCCCTCGCGGCGCAGCAGCTCTTCGAGATCGCAGGTTTTCACCAGACGCTCGAGCGCGGCAGCGGAGTGGCCCATCAAGGCGCCTTGCGCCACGACCGCGTCACCGTAACGGGCGGGCAGGCTCGCCTTGAAGAAGGCCAGGAGCCAGGGTGCAATCTTGAAGGCATAGGCGGGAGGAATGGAAAGCGGCCCGTTGGGGTCGAGAAGCCAGGCAGGCGCCTTTTTCATGATGCCGGGCGTTGCCAGCGGAATGACATCGGAAAAGGCAAATGCACCTGCATTGCCACCCGAGGCGCCGGAGGCCACGCCCTGGCGGTCCAATATCGTTACCGCGTGCCCGCGTTCGGCCAGCGCCAGTGCGGCGGTCACGCCAATTACCCCTGCTCCGACTACCGCGACGCGCATGGCATTTCGATCCCCGTTCAGCACCGCACCGTGTATATCGACGGGCAACACCTCTGTCGACATAGAAAATATTGGCTATCGACTCCCTTCCCCGCATCGAGATCCATCCTTATGAATGAATGCAGGAAAAGGGATGGGTGGCATGGCCAGAGATACCGAGCAGGCAAGAACGGAAGGCACCGGCACGCCCAAACGCGGGTCGGGTTCCAGCCATGTCTACAAGATCCTGCGCAACGAGATCATCGATCTCAAGCTGGCCCCCGGCAGCCCGATGGACGAGTTGCAACTCGCAGACCGCTTTTCGCTGTCGCGCACCCCGATCCGCGAAGCTCTCGTGCGGCTTTCGGTCGAAGGGCTGATTACCACGCTGCCCAACCGGGCCACCATTGTTTCTACAATCGACTTTCTCCATCTGCCTCAGTTTTTCGACGCGCTTACGCTTATGTACCGCGTGACAACGCGACTGGCTGCGGGCCATCACAGCGCTGACGACATTGTCCGCATGCGTGCCAAGCAGGAGGAGTTCACACGGGCTGTGGAGGCCCGCGACGCGCTTGCGCTGATTGCCACCAACCGGGACTTCCATCTCGAAATCGCGCGGGCCGGCGGCAACAGCTATTACACCGAGCTTTTTGTGCGGCTGCTCGACGAGAACCGGCGAATCCTGCGGCTTTATTATTCCTCGTTCAACGACGAGTTGCCGCGCAAATACGTGACGGAACATGACCAGATGATCGCCGCGATCGCCGCGCGCGATGTCGAGGAGGCCGATCGGCTGGCCAGCGCTCATGCAGAGCAGATTGTCACCCAGATTCAGTCCTACATCACCGCCGACAAGCGCATCAACGCACATATGTCTTTGTAGCAGCGGATCGAGGAGGAGCTCGACGCATTAAACCGTGCGCCCGAAATTTCTGTCGACAAACAAAATACAACGCGTATTATTGGGGTTCAAACGCCGAAACCGCCATGATCGAGGAGACGTCGCGATGGCCGCCAGCATCTTTTCAGGATGCATTCCTGCCCTGATGACCCCCTGCAAGCCGGACCGAACACCCGATTTCGACGCCTTGGTCCGCAAGGGCGAGCAACTGATTTCTGCCGGCATGCGCGCTGTCGTCTACTGCGGATCGATGGGCGATTGGCCGCTCTTGAGCGATGCCCAGCGCATGGAAGGTGTCGCCAGACTGGTTGGTGCGGGTGTGCCCGTTATTGTGGGAACCGGCGCGATCAACACGGGCTCGGCTGTCGCCATTGCAGCCCATGCCCAAGAGGTTGGGGCACAGGGCCTGATGGTCATTCCGCGCGTCCTGTCGCGCGGCCCCTCCACCACCGCGCAACGCCATCACTTCAAGGCAATCCTTTCGGCGGCACCCGACCTGCCCGCTGTGATTTACAACAGTCCCTATTATGGCTTTGCAACACGCGCCGACCTGTTCTTCGCGCTGCGTGCGGAACACAGAAATCTCGTCGGTTTCAAGGAGTTCGGCGGCACCGAATCGCTGACCTATGCTGCGGAAAACATCACCAGCCAGGATGATGAGATTTCGCTGATGATCGGTGTCGATACAACGGTCTTCCACGGCTTCGTCAACTGCGGTGCGGCGGGCGCCATCACCGGGATCGGCAATGTCCTGCCCCGCGAAGTGCTCCATCTGTGCGCCCTGGCGCAGGCGGCAGCCGGTGGCGATGTGGATGCTCGTCAACGCGCCCTCGAACTCGAAGGCGCACTTGGCGCTTTGTCCTCATTCGATGAAGGGCCGGACCTTGTGCTTTTCTACAAGCACCTGATGGCGATCAAGGGCGATGCCGAGTATGCCCTCAATTTCAACGAAACGGACGCCCTCACCGACAGCCAGCACGGCTATGCCGAAAGCCAGTTGGAACTGTTCGAGAACTGGTACGCGCAATGGAGTACCCTGCCCGGCGCGGTCCAGATATACGCCTAGCCGGAGGTTGTCGGGTAACCAACCCATTAGCGCGGGTAATAGTGCGTCAACAGCGTGACACGGGGACGACGTAGTGGACTTGAACATCGTTTAACAAAGAGAGATGTTCGTGACCCACAATCGTTTCGTTGTCGTCGTTCTGGATGGCCTGCGGCCTGATCTCGTTACCCTCGACAGGATGCCCAACCTTGCCCGCTTCCGCGAAGAGGCGGCGGTACTGGGCGGAAGCCGGGCGCTCTATCCCAGCCATACCAGGGTCAACAAGACGGGCCTTGGAACCGGCACGACGCCGAAATATCACGGCATCCATTTCAACAAGATCGCCGGCGGCACACTCAAGCCCGGCGGCATTCTCGATGTCGGCGATTTTGCCCAGATGGCTGGTCTTGACCCCAGCGCGGACCTTGTGACGGCAACGCCACTGGGCCAGACACTGGCCGATGCTGACCGGACCATGGCGGTCATCCATTGCGGCGCCTCGGGTGCGCCCCAATTGCTCAACTACCGTGCGGCCGAACGCGGACAACATTATTTGTCGCTGGCCGGACCGCAGTTCAGCTCTGAACGTTTATGGTCTGCGGTGGAAGCCGAGCTGGGGCCCATGCCTTCTCCGAGCGGGGTCAATCTCGAACGCTCGCGCTATGCGGTCAGAGCGATGACCGAAATCGTCTATCCCCAGCTTTTGCCGGACGTTACGGTCGTTTGGTCGGACGAGCCTGACAAATCCCTCCATGTCGACGGCTTTGGCGGGCCGGTAAGCGCAGCGGCACTTTCCCATGCCGACGACCTGGTCGACGAGGTCATCAAGTGGTGGCGCGGGCTGGGCGATGACGCGCCCAATCTGCTGTTTCTGTCCGACCACGGACATGTGGAAACCTCCGGCGCGATTGCACTGAAAGCTCTTTTCGCCGAAACCGGCCTGCCGCTCACCACCGATCCGGCCCAACCCGGTGCCTTGCTGTTGCCGTTTGGCAGCGGCGGCATTTATCTGCGCGATACCGACAGCTCGGTCCTGGCCGATATCGTTTCCTGGATGCAGGCCCAGCCATGGTGCGGCAATCTTTTGACCGCCGGCGGCGACGGCGTGGCCGGTGCGATCCCCGGCACGTTTTCGACCAGCCTGCTCTCACTCGATCATGAACGCGCACCTGACCTGTTTTTTCAACTGCGCCGCATGGACGCCGATGGGCATGAACGGCAGTACGGCCATTGTCTCAATGCGGGCGACAAGGGCCCGAGCGGGTCGAGCCATGGCGGGCTGCATGCGGAAGAGCTCGCGACCGTATTTTTTGCCGCGGGGCCGGACTTCAAAAGTCATTTTCGGACGGAAACCGTCGGCGGCATGGTGGATGTGGCCGCAACCATCCTGTCGCTGTTCGGCATCGAGCAGCCCCAATCGATGGTCGGACGACCATTGGGCGGATTGCTGGTCAACGGCACCGAGCCTTCCGATGCGCTGCCTGAAGTGGAAACCGTATCGGTCAGCAACGGCGCCTTTGAGCAGCATCTGCAGATCCGCAGGCTGGACCGCCGTACTGTTGCCGATCATGGATGGGTGGGATGAAACGGCTGGGCACCGGGTCCGGGGGTCGGTGCCCGCTCAATCCATGCAATCGAAAAAGCTGCGGATGATGGCCAGATCGCGCACGTCGCTGTTGCACGCCGCCACCAGTGAGTAGGAATCGGCAAGGTCGGCAATTGGGATGGCGCGCAGGCGCGGTTCGGACTGCACGGCCTCTCCATAGGTGATGCCAATACCCAGGCCGTTGCTGACCGCCTCGACGGCCATCGGGGTCGACCCGACGGTCATGATATCGGGCAAACGCACGCCCAGTTCGACGGCGCGCCGCTCGAAACGCCAGCGGGCGAATGAGCGAGAACTGGCAAGAACCACAGTGGTTTGCGCCATTTGGGCAATGGTAATTTCGGGTGCTTCGAACAGCGGGTGCCCCTTGTAAACCAAGGCCATGTGAACGCGCTCTTCGATCGGCCACAGGTAGAGCCCGGCGGCATTTTCAGGTTGGGGCATGAGCGCCACATCGGCGTCCCGATTGCGAAGCAGATCGGCGCATTGGCGCCAACTTGCGTTGTCGAAGGCCAACTCGATTCCCGGGTGCCGCTCCTTGAACCGGCTCAGATAGGACAGCGCCGGCTGAGATGCCGCAGCGACCACGCGCAGGAGCCCCTTATTGAGGTGGGCGTATTCACCCATGCGCTCTTCGAGCACCAGATAGAGGTGGCCGATTTCTTCTGTCACCGAATGGATTTTGCTTCCGGCCGGGGTCAGCACGAGCCCGGTGCGCCGACGCTCGAACAGCCGTGCGCCGATCTCGGCTTCGAATTTGGCCACGTTCTGGGTGACCGAGGATTGGGTCACCCCAAGCGCCTTGGCCGCGCTCGAAAATCCTTTGTGCCGGCACGCGGCGTTGAAGGCGACGATCTGGTGATGATTGATTTTCAATGGCCGTTCCCGGAGCGTGATCGATGTATAAACAGCGCTAATACTACATCACCGCGACGTGACAGTTCGATGATATCGGCGGGAGAGTTTCAATTTGAATGCGTCTACGAGGCCCCGTTGCTCAAGCTTATCCATATGACCGATCTTCATCTGACCGGAACCGGCGAACTCCATTTCGGTCATGACACTCACGAGGCGACGCGGCAGGCGCTCGATCATGCCCGCACCCATTTCGCCGATGCCGGATTTGTGGTCATCACCGGCGACCTTGCCAATTGGGGCGAGGTTGAAGCCTATCGCAAGTTGAAGGGCCTTTTGGCCGACTATCCGCTGCCCGTCTATCTGATGATCGGCAATCACGACAATCGGGAGAACTTCCTGTCGGTGTTCGGCGAGCGTCATCGGTTTGACGCACCCTTCATGCAGTACTGGGTCGATCATGATCGCTATCGGCTCCTGTTTCTCGATACCCAGACCGCCGGCACTGCAGGTGGCGCCTTCGGCAGCCACCGCCTGCGCTGGCTCGATCAGCGGCTGGCCGAAAGCGAGCGCGAGGTGCTGATGTTCATGCACCATCACCCCACCCCGACCGGAGCTTTTGCAATGGATGCCAAAGGGGTTGCGGACTGGGACGCCTTTCACAAGGTCCTGGCTCGGCACAGCGCAAAGATCCGGCATATTTTTCACGGCCATTGCCACACGGACATGCAGGGCCATGTCGAGGGCATTTCCTTTTCGGGCCTGCGCTCGATGGGCTCGCAAGTCTATCCCGACCTTTCGACCGATCTGGTCTCGCGCTGGGAAGGCGCGCCCCATTACGCGGTTGCGCTGGTCGGTGAGCGCAGCCTTGTGACCCACCAGCAGGATTTCACCTATGCCGGCGATGTCCACACGCACCCAAGGGGTCAGTTTACCGATTTCGTGGACAATTGCGCCAAGCGGGGTGTGAGTGTTCCCGACGCCGATCCCGACCCGCTGGAGATCGCATCATGACGCTATCACTGCCTGTCCCCGCCCCCTCCTTCGCCGCGATGGCGGAGCCCCGTTCAATCGCACGCAAATCTCCGGCCTTTGCCATCGAAAATCTCGCTGTCAGCGTTCCATCTCAGGGCGGCAGGCTCGACCTCGTCCACGATGTGAGCCTTTCGGTGTCTCGTGGCGAGTGCCATGCCATCGTTGGGGAAAGCGGGTGCGGCAAGACCGTGACATGCCTGGCGGCGCTCGGTCTCATGCCGCGCAGTACACAGGTTTCGGGCTCGGTGCGATTGGGGGAAACCCAGTTGCTGGGCGGGAACCGGGCCGAGCTCGAAGCGGTGCGGGGCCGCAAGATCGGCATGATCTTTCAGGATCCCCAGGGCGCGCTCAATCCGGTGCGCACCATCGGCGTGCAACTTGTCGAGCCGCTGCGGATGCATATGGGCATGACCCGGAAACAAGCACGCGCCAGAGCCTGCGAGCTCTTGGCCATGGTTGGCATTTCCGCGCCCGAAACGCGGCTCGACGCCTATCCGCACCAACTTTCCGGCGGCACCTGCCAGAGGGTGATGATCGCGATGGCCCTGACCACTGAGCCCGAGATCCTGATTGCAGACGAGCCGACCACAGCACTCGATGCGACTGTGCAACTCCAGGTTCTGGACCTGCTCAGGTCGATCCAGCGCCAGCGCGACCTTGCCATCGTACTGATTACCCACGATCTTGGCGTCGTCTCGGAAATCTGCGACCGGGTTACAGTGCTCTATGCGGGTCGATCGGTGGAATCGCGATCCATGACCGATCTGTTTGACCGACCGCAGCATCCCTATACCCGCGCGCTGCTCGACTGTCTGCCCTCGCTCGACCCGCAAGCACCACCACCGGCTGCTATTCCCGGCGAGGTGCCCGGCCCGCAACAGCGCGTTTCGGGATGTGCTTTTCATCCGCGCTGCTCGCACGCCACCGCCCATTGCGCACAGGTTCTTCCCGAGCGTGTCGCCCTCGCAGCCGAGGACATGGTGCGCTGCCACAACCCGCTCGGTTCGACCGGATTCAGCGTTCAATGACTACGTTGCTCACCCTCGACAATATCGAAAAGACCTTCCATGTCGCGGGCGAGGGCATATTCTCGCCGCGGCGCGCGCTTGCCGCCGTCGGCGGAGTTTCGCTTTCGATCGCTCCGGGTCGGGCGTTGGGGCTGGTGGGAGAAAGCGGATGCGGCAAGTCCACGCTCGCCCGTATCGCCACCCATTTTCTCGACCCGAGTGCCGGCATGGTTCGCATCGACGGGCGCAGCCTTGATGCGGTTGGGCCGCAAGAGCGGCGGCAGTTAAGGCGCAGCGTTCAGATGGTTTTCCAGAATCCGGCCGGCGCGCTGGATTCGCGCATGACCATTGGCGACCAGATCGAAGAGGCGGTAGGGATTGCCTTTAGCGGCTCTCAACCAGATCGGCTCGCCGAGCGCGACCGCCTGCTTACGCTTGTGGGCTTGTCCACCGACATGGCCGAGCGGTTTCCGCACCAGATTTCAGGCGGGCAGAAACAGCGTGTGGTCATTGCGCGCGCGCTGGCGGCCCGGCCCAAACTTCTGGTTTGTGATGAACCCCTTTCGGCGCTCGACGTTTCAGTGCAGGCCCAGATTCTCGGTCTGCTTGAAAAGCTGCGCCGGGAATTGGGGCTGGCCTATCTGTTCATTTCCCACCAGCTCTCCAGCGTCCGCTATCTTTGCGACGAGATCGCGGTGATGTATGCGGGGCGGATTGTCGAATACGGTCCCACGGCCGAAATCTTTGCAACACCGCGTCATCCTTATACGCGGGTCCTGCTCTCTGCAGCGCTGGATCCGCGCCGCGATCGGCGGGACGAGGCGGCCATCGGCGAGCCGCCCAACCCCCTCGCCCTGCCCGCGGGATGCCCCTTCCATCCGCGATGCGCCCACGCCATGCCGATTTGCAGCACAGAGCGGCCGCAATTGCGGCAAGACGGTACCGCCCGGCAGATCGCCTGCCATCTCGACTGATTGCACCGACAGCGTTACCGGGATTGGGAGAGTGGATCGAGCCGGTCGCGCAGCCAATCGCCCAGAATGCTCATCGACAGGGTCGTCAGAAAAATCACGCTGCCGGGAAACACGGCAATCCACCACGCATTGAGAAGAAAATTGCGCCCCTGTCCCAGCATCAACCCCAGGCTCGTGTTGGGCGGCTGCACGCCCAGGCCGAGAAAACTCAGGCCGGTTTCAAGCAGCACGGTCGCCGGGAAATTGAGCGTGAGCTGAACGATCAGCGCGCTGCCGATATTGGGCAGGATGTGGCGCAGATAGATCGTCGACTGGCTGAGCTCGAGCCCCTGCAGCGCCATGACGTAGTTCTGCTCTTTGGCGCTCAGCACCATGCCGCGCGTCAGGCGGGCATAGACTTCCCATCCTGCCAGCCCCACCAGCAGGAGGAATATCCATAGTCCACTCCCCGCGATCGCCATGAAGAACAGGACGAGGATGATGAAGGGCACAGCCGCCTGAAAGTCAACGGCCGCCATGATGATCTGATCGACCGGACCGCGAAAATGAGCGGCCACAAACCCCAGCAGCGTGCCGACGACGGCGCCGACCATGGTGCCGAGCGCTGCGATCAGCAGGCTTGTCCTCAGGCCGAAAAGAATGCGCGACAGCACGTCGCGCCCGATCTCGTCGGTTCCAAGCACATGGTCCCATCCGCCACCGGCAAGAAGAGGCGGCTGGAGGCGCGCGAGAATATCGGTGTCACGATAATCATAGGGCGCCAGAAAATCGGCACCCAGTCCCAGAACGATGAGCGCGACAAGGAAGATCAGGGCCAGCTGCGTTGTCAAAGGCATGTTGTAAAAGAGCTTTTTCATGATTTGCGCAGCCGCGGATCGAGCCATCCATAGGCGATGTCGACGGCAAGGTTGGTGAGGACCATTGTGGTGGCGGTTGCAAGGACGATGATCTGAACGACGGCGAGGGCGCGGCTCATGACCGATTCAGCCAATAGCCGGCCGATGCCGGGCCAGGCAAAGACGGTCTCGACAATTATGACCCCAGCCACCAGATCGCCCAGCCGCAAACCCAGGATTGTCACCAGCGGGATCGAGGCGTTGGGCAGTGCATGCAGGATCGTCCGTCGCTGTGGGCGGATGCCGCGGGCCCGGGCTGCCAGCATATAGGGTTGATTGAGAACATCGAGCATGCAGGAGCGCGCGAAACGTGCGATGGCGCCGGCGCTTGACAGGCCCAATGTCATCACGGGCAGGATGAGATGAAGAAGCGAGCCGCTTCCAAAAGTGGGAAGCCAGCGCAGATGGAGCGAAAACAACAGGATGAACAGAATGCCGAGAAAGAAGTTCGGCATCGAAAAGGCCATGACCGACAGCGACATGACGAACCGATCGAGCGCGGTATTGTGGCGCAGCGCTGCGATGATCCCCAGCGGCAAGCCAATGGCGATGCTGAGTGCAAGGCTGGTAAGCCCCAGCACAATTGTGGCCGGCAGACGTTCGAGAAAAAGTTCGGCCGCAGGCATCCCGGTCGCGATGGAGTATCCGAATTCGCCCTGGAAAATGCCACCTAGAAAGGCGAACCACTGCTCGTAGAGTGGCCGATCCAGGCCCCAGCGTTCACGCATGCGCTCGATCTGGAGCGGATCGGCATCGGGCCCGGCGATGATGGCGATTGGGTCACCCGACAGCCGGACCATAAAGAACACGGCGACGGCCACGACCAGAAGGGTAATGCCCATGCGCATCGCGCGGGCGGCAACAGGGTGGGCTTTCACAAGTCCGAACTCCCGGAAATTGAGGCGGATGGCACAGACGCGCCACCCGCCGCTGATCCTTATTCGAAAGAGAGATTGTTGGGGCCCAGATCCATCATCCAGAAAGAATAGGGCTGCCAGTCAATGCCTTCTCGGACACCGAAATATTCGACGTGCTGGAACAATTCCATTTGCGGTGCCTCCGCCTCGACGATATCGAGCGCTTCGTTGAAATAGGCGACACGCTCATCGGCATCGAGAGTGGTGTTGAGCAGATCGTGCAATTCAAGCAAGTGCGCGGGCGGGGTCCAGGTGTACCGGAAATCGTCAGGGTTGGTGCGGATCGAGGTGGCACCCCAGGCATTGATCATGGGATGGGTGAGATCGGGCATCTGCATGCCGTTCGACCACGCGCGCATATGCCATACCCCCTCGACCAGCGCTCCACCGCCCTCGGTCGAGGACTCGATGGTCACGTTGATCCCCGCGTCGCGCCACATCTGCTGGAGCACCTGGGCCACTTCGAGGTAGTTGGTGTAATACCCGCCATTGATGCGGAATATGAGGTCTTCACCATTGTAGTCCGAAGCCTCAAGGAGCCGCGCGGCTTCTTGCGGATCGTAGAGGGCCGCCTCGCGACCGGAAAAGATTTCCTCACCATGGCTGGGAAACACCAGCTCGGGTAGCACCTGGGAGTCGCCACCCCAAAGCGCTTCGACCACCGCCTGACGATCGACGGCATAGGCCATGGCGCGGCGCAGATTGGCATCGTCCATGGGAGCCTGGACCGTGTTAAAGACAATCACGCGCGAATTGTCGATCAACGCCGGCATGAGTTGCACGTTGCCGGCTTGTTCGAGCGTGCCCTTCTGGTCGGGAGAGATATCGGTGATCATGTCGAGTTCACCGGTCATCAGCCCGGCGATCCGGGTCGACATCTCGGGAACTTCGAGGAAGGTGATCTCGCGGGCCGGCGGCAGGCCGCCCCAATACGCGTCGTTTGATTCAAGCCGGATGAATTCACCCTGCCGCATTTCAGCAAGCTTGTAGGGACCGGTGCCGATGGGGGCGAGATTGAATTCTTCGGGACCGAGTTCGAGATAATAGTCTTTCGGTACGACCTTTCCCATGGTGGCGGTGAAGCGATAGGGAAAGATGGGATCAGGAGCGCTGGTGGTGAAGAGAACCGTGTCCTCATCGACCACCTCGACAGCGGTGAAGTTGCCGAAATAGGTGGGGCCGACAGCAACGAGGCGGTCCGCGCCGAACACCCGTTCTTCGCCAAACGAGAAGGCGACGTCTTCCGCCGTCATCGGCGTTCCGTCGTGGAAGACCACGTCGGTGCGGATATCGACTTCCCATTCCTTGGGAGAGACATTGCGCCACTCGGTGGCCAGGGACGGGGCCAGTTCGGTCCCGTTGCCGTTGCCGCCTTCCCAATAGGCGCGACGGATCAACTCGTCGAAAATCGAATAATTGACCCGCTGGCCGACATTGGAAATGTTGAGGCCGGGGCCGAAACCGGCGGGCAGGGACTGCACGCCGATGGTAAGGGTTGGACGATCGTCCTGGGCGGCGGCGGGTGCCGCCATCGCCAGAATCGCGGCCGATACCATGACCACCCTTTTGAGGACTGTCATATTGCTCTCCGTTCGTGAATAACTTGCTCACGACCTCGGGGGTCGTCGCCGGGGACGTTAGGGAGAGGCAATAAACGGGCAATGACACAATATTAACACGGCTAATACCCGCGTAAGGCAGGCGCCATTTCCAATGCCGGCGAAGTCGCCGATTGCCGGGCCGAATGCTTCCATGCTCCCTCAATCAGCTCCCATGCCGCGAGATGGCGATCCATTTTTCGGGCGCGTCTTTACAGGTGCAAATCCGTTTGGTAACGTTCCCAAAAATGGGAGGAAGCGGCTGAGCCGCATCAAGGCATGACCACGCGCCGGAACAAACAGCCGACGATCATAGACATTGCGGAAGTGGCGGGTGTCTCCAAGAGCACCGTCGCGCGCGCCCTGTCGGGGTCGCCCCATATCGGAGAAAAGACGCGAGAACGGGTGCTTTCCGCTGTGCGGGCGCTGGGCTATGAGCGCAACCATCTTGCCCATTCCCTTCGTTCGGGCAAGACCGGACTGATCGGCCTGGTCATCCCCGATATTGCCAACCCGTTCTGGGCCGAAGTGGCACGCGGCGCTCAGGATGCCGCAGCGGCCAGCGGCGCTTCACTTTTGATTTTCAGCTCCGACTGGGACCCCGAGCGCGAGGCGCATCATTTGCGCGCCTTGCGCCAGGCGCGTGTCGACGGGGCCATCGTCAATCCGGTTGCCGACAATGTGGACGGGCTGGGCCGGTTCGGCCTCCCGGTTGTGCTTATCGGGTCGAGCGCCGAGCGGTTTCCCGAGCTCTCGAGCGTGGGCAGCGATATCGCGCAAGGCGTTGCTCTGGGCCTCGATCACCTTGCCAGCCTCGATCATCACCGCCCGGCGCTTCTGGTTGGCTCGGCAAACCGTTTGGCCCGCGTGCGCTTCATGCGCGTGGTTCACGACTATTGCATTGGCCACGATATCGATCCGGCAACGCTGGTGATCGAAGAAGGCAGTTATACAGTCGAATCGGGGCGCGCGGCGATGCTGCGCCTGCTGGAACGCGACCCGAAGGCGGCCCGGTGCGTCTTTGCCGCAAACGATCTGATGGCACTCGGCGCCCTGCTGGCCGTGCGCGAAGCCGGACTGCGCTGTCCCGACGACGTATCGATCCTGGGCTTTGACGGCATTCCCGCGGCCGCCTTTTCAGATCCCGGTCTGACCACCATCGAAAAGCCGGCCCGCGCCATCGGCGTCGAGGGCATGCATCTGCTGGCCGAAACCATCGAAGGCAAACTCGAGCATCGGCGTGTCCTGCTCGACTGCGCGCTCACTTCGCGCGGGTCGCTGGCCCATAACAGCGACCTCGGTCCGACCCGCCTGATGGCCGTGGGGAGCAACTAGCCATGAGCCTTGACGAAAAAGAGCTGGCTTCAACAGTTTCTAATTTTGGGAACGTTCCCAAAAGCGCAAAACGTGTTTCACGGCGAGCTGCGTTGGGCTTCAAG
Source organism: Pelagibacterium sp. (assembly GCA_002723255.1). Classification (GTDB taxonomy): domain Bacteria; phylum Pseudomonadota; class Alphaproteobacteria; order Rhizobiales; family Devosiaceae; genus Pelagibacterium; species Pelagibacterium nitratireducens. Next base: position 152,130 of record PBNW01000016.1, read on the forward strand.
CTCCGGGCCTGGTGGCCCTACTACGCTATGATGGCTCCGGGCATCGTCTATTTTCTGGTGTTTCACTATTTCCCCATCTACCAGGCCAAGCTCGCCTTCGAGGATTTCCGGATTTTCGGCGACAACCTGTTCGTGGGCCTCAAGCACTTCGACACGTTGTTCGACTCTCCGGCCTTTTTTCAGGTTCTCGCCAACACGCTGATCATCTCGGCCATGAAGATGGTTTTCGTCTTCCCCGTGCCCATCTTCATTGCGCTGTTCATCAACGAGGTGCGCAGCACCAATTTGCGCCGTTTCATTCAGTCGGCGATCTATCTGCCCCACTTTCTGTCATGGGTGGTGATCGCCGGCATCTTCATCGCAGCGCTCTCGCCTTCTAGCGGTGTCGTCAACGATATCGGGCAGGCACTCGGCTTTGCGCCCCGGTCCTTCATGACCGAGTCCGGCTCCATTCGCTGGGTCATTGTGTTTTCAGAGATGTGGCGCACGGCGGGCTGGGATTCGCTGCTCTATTTCGCTGCGATCATGGCTATCGACCCCCAGCTTTATGATGCTGCGGAAATGGACGGGGCCAATCGCTGGCAAAAGATCGTGCACGTCACCCTGCCCGGCATCACCCCGACCATCGCGACCCTTTTCATCCTCAATGTCGGCCTGTTCATGAATGCGGGGTTTGACCAGGTCTTCAACCTCTCCAACGACGCCATCCGCGACCAGATCGATATCATCGACACTTATGTCTATCGGATCGGCCTGCAGTCGGGTCAGTTCTCGCTGGCGACAGCGGCGGGCCTGTTCAAGGGGGTCATCGGCATGGTGCTGATCGTTGCCGCGCACACCATTTCCAAGCGCCTGACCGGCAAGGGAGTGTGGTAATGGCCAACGCCAATTCCACCCGTTTCGAGCGTCTCGAACAAACGATCATCGTATCGAGCCTTTTGCTCATGGTGGTCGTGACGGTCCAGCCGATCCTCAATCTGCTCGCCATCTCATTTTCGGACTCCGCACAGGTGCCCGGAATGAGTGGCCTCGCCGTTGTCCCGAGGGGATTTTCGCTCGATGTCTGGACGCTGCTGATCGCCAATCCCGAAGTCCAGCGGGGCTTGCTCAATTCGCTGTTCATCACGATCACCGGCACAATCCTCAACGTGACCTTTACGGCGCTGATGGCGTGGGCACTGTCGCGCCCACGGTTGCCGGGGCGCCGCATCCTGTTCGTTTTCGTGCTGGCCACCATCGTCTTCGAACCCGGCCTGATCCCCGACTATTTCGTGGTGCGCGAGTTGGGCCTGCTCAACACCTATTGGGCGGTCATTCTCTATAAGCTCGTCAACGCCTGGTATCTGATCATCCTGATCCGGTTCTTTGAGGAAGTGCCGGGCGAATTGCTCGAGGCTGCAGAACTCGATGGCGCCAATGCCTTCCAGACGCTGTGGAAAGTGGTGCTGCCGCTGACCATGCCGGCGCTGGCCACCATTACGCTGTTCTATCTCGTCTATCACTGGAACGAGTTCCTGCGCCCGATGATCTATCTCAACGATTCCAGCATGCATCCGCTGCAGGTCGTTTTGCGCAAGTTCGTTCTCGACGCCGACAAGTCCTCGATGGTGGGGCTTGCGGCCATGTCGAACTATCAGGGCGCGGCCCAGATCAGCACGCGGGCCCTCAATGCCGGCATGATCATGCTGACCATCCTGCCCATTCTGGCGGTCTATCCGCTGATCCTGAAATTCTTCACGAAGGGCACCATGAGCGGTGCCCTGAAGGGATAACACAAGCAAAATTCCAACAAGGAGGAGGACCAGATGCTTGCAAGACACCTTATGACCACGGTCGCTGCCGTGGCGGCCACGCTGAGTTTGGGAGGCGGCGTTCTCGCGCAGGACACCCCGACCGTAACCATCATCGCGCACGACAACCCAGGCGATGCCGAGCTTTTCGAGCGTATCGAGGCGGGCATGGCCGACGCCGGAACACCGGTTAATATCGAACTGGTCGGGCTGCCCAGTTCGGGCTATGCCGACGCGCTCAGCCTGCGCCTTCTATCGGGTGAAATCCCCGACATCATCTACTTCCAGGGGGCCGATGCCGAATTTGCCAATCAAGGCATATTGGAGGATCTGGGTCCGTGGATCGAGCAGTCGGAGCACATCCAGAACGCCATGTGGCCGCACAATGAAGCGCGCATGGAGAACTACCCCTACCTTCTCTACATCTTCCCGGCGCGGACAAAATCGGCAGTGATGCGCTCTGACTGGCTCGAACAGAGCGGGCTCGACGCACCGACAAATCTCGATGAATGGACCGCGTTCCTCACCGAGATGTCCCAGTCAGATTTCGACGGCAATGGCGAGCAGGACACGTACGGCATTCTGGCGCCGGACAACACCGCCGAACTCGATGCCATTTTCAACCAGTCGTTCGGTGTATCGGCGACCTGGCTCGAAGACGAAAACGGCGAGTGGATCCATTCGCGTGTGTCGGATGCAGAGCGCGACAAGCTGGCCTACTACCAGATGCTCTATGCCGAAGGCATTCTCGATCCCGAATATGTCACCTCCAACTGGGAAGTGAAGGAAGACAAATTCTATTCGGGCCGCGTTGCCGTGATCATGGGCACCGCCGGTCCGGTGGTCGAGATTTACAAGACCAAGATGGCCGAGGCCAATCCGGGCGCCGATCTCGCNCTGCTCGATCCNCCCGACGGNCTTGAAGCGGTCAACGTGGCCAAGGAAGACCGCGGNTACGCCATCCACGCCATGAGCGAGAACAAGGAAGCCGCNTTNGCGGTTCTCGATTTCCTCGCCAGTCCCGAAGGCCAGTTCATCGACCGCATGGGTGTCGAGGGTGAGCATTACACCCGCAACGGCGATAGTTTCGAAGTGCTGCCCGCCATGGGCGGCTGGTATCCGCGCTTCTGGACGGCAAACCCTGACTATTGGACGCCGCCCGTCCCGTTGCTGTCGGACGTGGCTCAGGGTTCGCTTGAGCAAGGCGCCGAATATTTTGTCGCCGACAACGCCTTTGTCTGGCCCGCGGACCTCGCACCGAGTGTTGATGCGGCCGAACAATATTATCGCACCTCGGTGTTCCGCTTCGTTTCTGGTGAATGGTCGATGGACCAGTGGGACCAGTATGTCGAGGGATGGTACGCCGCCGGGGGCCAGGCGATGACCGATCACGCAAGGACCGTTCTTCCATGACCACACTGCAGAACACGGGCCCGGCTTTCAAAAGCCGGGTCCGCGGACTGCTCCATGGCGTCGCCTTCGGCGACGCCATCGGGGCGCCCGTCGAAAAGCTCACTCCGGCGGAAATCCAGTCCATGTATGGGCGGGTCAATTCTCTGGACAACCAATGGCATCGCACCAGCCGCGACCCGGCCGCCGGCAATGGACGCGTGCGCGGCAATGGCATCGTCACCGACGATACGCTCATGACCCTCTCGCTCATGGCCGTCTATAATGAAACCGGCCGCTATATCGACGCCTGGGACATGGCCGACGGGATGGTGCGCCAGATCGCCTGGGTCAAACGCTACGTTCCAGAGCTCCAGCGCGAATGTCCGCTGCTCGAGCGCCTGTTCTATCCCGAGAAATGGATTTTCCAACGCCACCAACTCTCCGGCTGCGATCCGCGCCAGGGCGGGATCGGCAACATGGTCAATTGCGGTGCAGCGATGTATATTGCGCCGATCGGCGTCGTGAACGCGTGTGATCCGCGCGCCGCCTATGACGAGGCTATCGCGTTCGCCTCGGGCCATCAGCAAAGCTATGGGCTGGAAGCTGCCGGCGTTCTGGCCGCCGCCGTCGCTGCCGCCTTCGTTCCTGGGACAAGCATCGATGCCGTGGTCGATACCGCCTATGGCCTCGCCAAGGACGGCACCCGTGCCGCCATCGGCGCGATTGCCGAAACCGCCAGGGATTTGCGCATCAGGGGAGCCGGTCATGCCGAGGTGGTACAGGCGTTTCATCAGGCCATCCTGCCTTTTTCGCCGCTCGGCGACGATCTGGACCACACCGCTGCAAAGGCTGGCCGACCGACCCAGAATTATCAGCCCTCCCGGTTCTTCTCGATCGAGGAGTTGCCCCTGGCCCTGGGCTTTGCGCTTGTCGCCGATGGCGATTTCCGCCGGGCCGTCGAAGACGGCGTCAATTCGGGTCGCGATACCGATTCCATCGGGGTGATGGCCGGAGCGATCCTTGGCGCGATGCACGGGGAAGCCGTCATCGATGCCGGTGAAGCCGACCAGATCGACACGATCAACAGGCTGGACCTTGCCGGCGAAGCCGCCCGCTTTGCCGCAACGTGCAGCACCATAATGAGCGTCGACCAGAAGCGTCTGGAAACGCTCGGTGCTCAGCGTGCAGCCATCCTTGAAGCGCCCGTCAGCGCGGCGCAGAACTGATACCCCTTTTTCAAACAGGAATTTGAATGCTTTCCTCCTCCGATCTCGTCCACCGCATCTATTCGGGCTTTCTGGGCAAGGCCATTGGCGTGCGCCTTGGCGCGCCGGTCGAGCCGACCATCTGGAGCTATGAGCGGATCCGCGACACCTATGGCGAGATCACCGGCTATCTGCGCGATTTCAAGACGTTTGCGGCAGATGACGACACGAACGGTCCCGTCTATTTCATCCGCGCCATGCGCGATTACCAGCTTGTGCCCACACCGCACGAAGTTGCCAAGACCTGGCTCAACTATGCCGCGGAGGGCCACGGCATGTATTGGTGGGGCGGCTATGGCCGTTCGACCGAGCACACCGCGTACCTCAATTTGCGTGCCGGCATCGAAGCGCCGCAATCGGGTTCGATAGCCCAGAATGGCGCAGCGATTGCCGAACAGATCGGTGGGCAGATCTTTATCGACAGCTGGGGCTGGGTGAACGCAGGCAATCCCGAACGTGCCGCCGAGATGTCGGCCAGCGCCGCTTCGGTCGCCCATGATGGAGAAGGGCTCAACGGTGCCCGATTCTGCGCCGCGATGATCGCTGCAGCGTTCACCGCAAAGTCGGTCGAGCAATTGTTCGAAATCGGCCTTTCGGTCATCCCTTCGGATTCAACCTATGCCGCCGTCGTCAGGGCCGTGCTCGGCCAGCATCAAAATGACCCCGATGACTGGCGCGCCTGCCGCGATCTTTTGACCCGCGACTGGGGCTATGACCGCTATCCGGGTGTCTGCCACATCATTCCAAATGCCGGTGTTCTGGCGCTCGCCATGATCTACGGCAAGGGCGAACTCTGCCGCACCGTCGAGATCGCCACAATGTGCGGTTGGGACACTGACTGCAACGCCGGCAATGCCGGGGCGATCATCGGCACCTTCGAGGGTGTCCAGCCGGGCTGGGACAAATACCGCAAGCCCATCAACGATATGGTCGTGACATCGGGCGTCACCGGCGCGCTCAACATCGTCGATATCCCCAATTTCGCCCGCGAACTGGCGACGCTCGCCCTGCAACTGGACGGCAAGAATGTGCCTGAAGGCTGGGCAGAGGCGATGGACGATCGCGGCATCCATTTCGACTTTTCGCTGCCCGGCTCCACACATGGGTTCAAGACTTCGGGCACCAACCAGCTCGAACTGAGCTGGACCGACAAGGACAATGGAGCAGGAGTTGGCGCTCTGGAGATCCTCATCGACCGTTTCGAGCGTGGGCAGTCAGGCAAGGTGTTCTGGAAACCGTTCTACCGGCGCGCCGATTTCGACGATGAGCGCTACCGCCCGATGTTCTCGCCGCTGGTTGCCAGCGGACAGACCGTATCGTTCGATATCTTCATGGAGCCATGGGAAGGCGATGGCCATTTGCGCATCGCGCCCTATGTCCGTGCCACGATGAGCAAGACGATCGTCGAAACCGGGGCTTACCAGCAGCCGGCTGCAGGGTCCTGGACCCATATCGAATTTACAGTGCCCGACGCCGATGGCGAAGCCATCGACGAAATCGGTCTCGACATCGAATATTTCGGCCGGCTCAAATTTCTGGGCAAGCTCCATCTCGCCAATTTCCGCGTCACCGGCAAAGGCACAACCCGCATCGATCCGGCAAAAGAGGTCGAGGAGTGGGATGCCATCACCCGATTTACCTGGAACCGGGGCTATTGGAAGAAGGACGGCGCAACCATCACCGGTCTCACCGATACCGATGCCGATCTGTGGACGGGTCACCTTTATACGCGTGATGCCGTCGTCAGCGCCGAGATCACCCCACAGTCGGGCGCCTCGCATCTTGTGAGTTTTCGGGCCCAGGGCACGTCGCGTTTCTACGCCGCCGGATTTGAGGACGGCAAGCTCCGGATTATCCGCGAAGACTTCGGCAAGAGCGTCCTGGCCGAGACCGATTTCGCCGTCGAATTTGGCCGCACCTATCGTCTCGCAGTCGACGTCAAGGAGACCTCCATTGCCGTCAGCGTCGATGGCGAGAAGCTTCTGACAGCAAGCGATGACCGTTTCGCTTACGGGCAGGCCGGCGTCCGGCTGGGCGGTCCAGGCCGGCTTGCGGTCTCCAAGTTTGAAATCGTCGAGCAATAGAGGCCGACAGGGAGGATTTCGATGTCCCAGATCACGCTCAGGAATGTCCACAAGCGCTACGGTCAGGTGCCCGTGCTCAACGACATCTCCATCGACATCGCGCAAGGTGAATTTGTCGTTCTGGTTGGCCCATCGGGGTGCGGAAAATCGACATTGCTGCGCATGATCGCCGGGCTCGAGGACATAACGGGCGGCGATGTGGAAATCGGCGGCAAGGTGGTCAACACCATGCCGGCCAAGCAGCGCGACCTCGCCATGGTGTTTCAGTCCTACGCGCTTTATCCGCACATGAAGGTCGCCGACAATATGAGCTTTGCGCTCAAGCTGGCTGGCCAGCCCAAGACCGAGATCGAGGACAGGGTGAAGATCGCCGCCGACATTCTGGGCCTCGAAAACCTCCTCGACCGCCTGCCGCGCGAGCTTTCGGGCGGGCAGCGCCAGCGTGTTGCCATGGGCCGCGCCATCGTGCGCAATCCCACCGCCTTCCTGTTCGATGAACCGCTTTCCAATCTCGATGCCAAGCTGCGCGTCAAGATGCGCTCGGAGATCAAGAAACTGCACCAGCGGCTGGGCAAGACGATGATCTATGTCACCCACGACCAGACCGAGGCTATGACGCTGGCCGACCGCATCGTCGTCCTGCATGATGGCAATATCGCCCAACTGGGCACGCCGCTCGAGGTGTATCAGGACCCGGCCAACGCCTTTGTTGCCGGTTTCATTGGATCGCCCGAGATCAATTTGCTCGCCGCCAAAACTCTTGGCTCCGACGCTGCCGAAGTCGAGATGACCGACGGCACCCGCATGCCGCTTCCCGGGCCGGTGACACTCGAAAAAGGTACGCCGGTCACATATGGCATTCGGCCGCAGCATTTCACCGTGTCCGATACCGGCATCAACGCCGAGATCGTTCTGGTCGAACCCACCGGCGACAGCCAGGAACTCGTCGTGCGCGTTGGGCAGACCGAACTTTCGGTGGTGCTGCACAATCGGGCAATCCTTTCGGCCGGGGAGACGATCTTTATCGCACCCGATGCGGGCAAGGCGCTGCTGTTTGACACCAGGTCCGGCGCGAGGCTGCGCTGATGGTGCGAAGGTTCACCCCCGACGCCGAAGGTCCGCTCAAGGGCGTAAAGGTCATTGACCTCTCACGGCTGGTGGCGGGGAACATGACCTCGCTCCAACTTGGCGATTTCGGCGCCGAGGTGATCAAGGTCGAACCGCCCGCCGGCGACCCCTTGCGCGCCTGGAAGGACGGCGGCGCATCGTTTTTCTGGAAGGTCTATGGCCGCAACAAGCGCTCCATAGCCCTCGATCTTCGCCGTCCTGCAGCCATGGCGGCCCTCTGGTCGCTTATCGATGGCGCCGATGTGCTGATCGAGAACTACCGCCCCGGTACGCTCGAAAAGATGGGGCTTGGCCCCGACGCGCTGCATGCGCGCAATAGCGGGCTGATCGTGTTGCGGGTGTCGGGCTATGGACAGACTGGGCCCTATGCTCACCTTCCCGGCTTCGGCACGATCGTTGAAGCGATGAGCGGTTACGCCTATCGCACCGGCTTTCCCGACCGCGAACCGGTCCTTCCGCCACTCGCGCTGGCCGATATGATCGCCGGCGTTTATGGCGCATCCGCTGTCACCACGGCGTTGCTGGCGCGGGAAAAGGGGCAGGCCAAGGGTCAGGTCATCGATCTTTCGCTGCTCGAGCCGATCTTTTCCGTACTCGGCCCCGAAGCCGCTATCTTTGCAAAGACCGGCACCGTTAAGGAGCGCATCGGGTCCGCGTCGAACACATCGTGCCCCCGCAACGTCTATATCTGCGCCGACGGCAAATATCTCGCCCTCTCGGGTTCGACACAGGCGGTCGCCGAACGGATTTTCAGGATCATCGGGCGGGCTGACATGATCGATGACCCGAGGTTTGCAACGAACGCAGACCGCATCAAGCACCGCGATCTCGTCGATGCTGCAATCGGGGGCTGGTTTTCGGCCCGCACCAGCGAGGATGCCCTGCAGATCATGCGCGACGCCGGGGCAACGGTGGGCCCGATCTATTCCATTGCCGACGCCTACGAGGACAAGCACTTCCGTGAGCGCGACGTGTTCGTCGATCTCGAAGACGCCGACTTTGGCGCCCTGCCCATGCACAATGTCCTGCCGCGCCTTTCGGCGACGCCCGGCGGGTTCTACCGCCCGGCGCCCGAACTCGGTGCCGATGGCGAGGCCATTCTGGCCGAAATCGGCCTTGCCCCGGACGGCATTGCCGCCGCACTGGACGTTTCGCAATGAGATTACGCTCGCTGCTTTACGTCCCTGCCGACAATGAGCGCTTCATCGCCAAGGCTCATGAACGCGGCGCCGATGCGATCATTCTCGACCTTGAAGATTCCGTGCGTCCCGAACATCGCGATGCAGCTCGGAAAAGCCTTGGCACCTCCATCCGCTTGGCCGGGCAAGCCGGCGCCAAGGTGTTTGTGCGCATCAATACCGAAAGCGCGACCGAAGACGCCAGCGCAGCAGCAGGCTCCGATGGCCTCTACGTGCCCAAGGCCAGTCGCGCCCGCATCGAGGCACTGGCGACCGATGGTCCAAACCTTCCGCTCTTTGCCCTGGTCGAAGACCCGATGGCGCTTCTCGACGTCGCCGCCATTGCCGCCCACTCCGCGGTCTCCGGCCTTGCAGCCGGCGGCGAAGACCTTGCGACAGCTCTAGGCGCCGTCCCCGATCCCGACGTGCTGCGCACGCCCAAGCTCCTGATCCACTATGCGGCAAAGGCCCATGGAAAACTCTCCCTCGGCCTTTTCCGCTCCATCGCCGACTACGCTGACCTGTCCGCCATCGAGCATGCAGCCAAAGAGGCCCGACGGCATGGCTTTGATGGTGCAAGCTGCGTGCACCCGTCGGCAGTACCGATCCTCAACGCCGTTTTTGCTCCCACATCCGAGGAGCTCGATTGGGCCCACCGCGTCCTCGCCACTGCGGAAACGAACAAAGCCGGAGCCTTCAGGGTCGATGGCCGCATGATCGATGCCCCGATCATCGCCCGCGCCCGCTCGATCCTTTCTCAGACCTGAACCACAGCAAACGCGGAGGAGGCGTTTCATCATGTCCAATCTTGCAAGGGGACTCCTTGTGCCGGTCCTCATCGGCACATTGATGGTGCCGGTCATAGCCCAGGAGATCACCATCGAGACGATGGCCTCGCCTGCCCTGGCCAATGACGACAATCCTCAAACCGAGGATTTGAGCTATACCCTCTATCTCCCCGCCGGCTATGAAGCTGCGGGCGATACGCGCTATCCCGTCCTCTATCTGCTGCACGGCAGCGGCGGAGAGGCGGATGCGTGGGAGGACTTCTGGCCCATCCTCGACACCATGATCCTTGAGGGCACCGTGCCACCGGTCATCGCCGTCGCACCGGTCACCGGCAACTCCTACTGGGTTGATTCGGCGACCTTCGGCGCCGCTGAAACCGCCGTCATCGACGATCTGATTCCTCACATCGATCAAACTCTTGCCACCATCCCTGAACGCGATGGCCGGGCGCTTGTTGGCTTTTCCATGGGCGGTTTTGGCGCCGCACGCTATGGTCTTGCCTACCCCGACCTCTTTGCCGCCGCAACGCTGCTCAGTCCAGCCCTTCAGCAGGCCCAGCCCCCTGCTACTGCCGGCGCCGTCAGCCGTGGCTCGTTTGGAGACCCTTACGATCCCGCGCGCTGGGATGAGCTGAATTATCCGGCGCTTATCGAGACCTACGCCGCCCAGGATCATCGCGTGCCGTTCTTCATTGTCGCCGGTGACGATGACTGGAACCACCTCTCGGAAAAGGAAGACCTCCCCGGCGACGCCACCAGATACAACATGGAGGTCCAGGTAGTGGCCTTCTATACGGCTCTCCACCGCGAAAACATCTTCGATGCCGATTTCGAAAAGTGGGAAGACGTTCCCGCCAGCCCGGCTGAATTGCGCATCGTCGATGGTGGACACGACATGGAGGTCTGGGGGCCTGGTTTTAGCGAGGGCCTCGCCTACATGTTCGCCAACGGTCTGTCTGCACCCACGGAAAACTGAATCCGCTCCCCGGAGCTGGAACGCTCCGGGGCCTAAAGCCCCAGTATCTCCCGAGCCCTCATGACCCGCCCTGTCTTTTCCCCTTACGTCCCGCGTCCCATCGACAGGCCCGCTGTTGTGCCGCTCACCCCTGACGCCGATCTCTCTGTGCTTGACGAGGCCAAGATTTTTGCCGCACCCGCCGACCCGGCCGATTGGCCGGCCTGGCGGGCCGCCATTACGCGCTGGCGGGACGAGGCCCGGAGCCAGATCGACTATACTCCGCACCGCTACAACACGATGGCCGAGGCCGGACCGCGTATCGTGGAAATGGTCTGGCTGTGGGACGAACGGCTTTACGACTTTGCCACCGGGCGTTTCACCGTGGATGCCTATATCGACTCCGGCGAGGCCGAATTCGGTGGTTTCGACGCGGTCATGCTCTGGAACGCCTATCCCGTTCTCGGCATCGATGCCCGCGACCATTTCGCGTTCTTTGAAGACATTCCCGAGCTGCCCGATGTCGTTGCCGCCTTCCAGCGGCGTGGCGTCAAGGTCTATTTCACCTATTACCCCTGGGAGACGGGCTCGGGACCCGAAGCGATCGAGAAGGTAACGGCGATCGTTGAGCGATGCGGCTTTGATGCGGTGTTTCTCGATTCCTCCAAGCAAGCCTCCTCGCGCCTGCGCGCCGCCCTCGATGCCATCGACCCTTCGATTCCCATCGAGTGCGAATCCCGCGTGCCCTTGGCCCAGATTGCCGATCAGACAATGAGTTGGGCACAGTGGTTCGCCGATTCCGAAGTCCCCGGCGTCCTGCGTGCCAAATGGTTCGAGCGCCGCCACGAATTGCATCATATCCGGCGCTGGAACCGCTCGCATCTCGACGAGCTCCATTCCGCCTGGCTCAACGGCACCGGCGTTCTGGTATGGCCGGTGGTGTTCGGCGTGTGGGTCGGCTGGAACGCGCGCGACCGCGCCATTCTTGCCCATATGCGGCGGCTCTATCTCGAAAACGCCGATCACTTCATCTCGGAGAACTGGACGCCGCTTGCGGACCATCCCGGCCAAGACGCAAAAATTTATGCCTCCCGATGGGAAACCAAAACCGGCCGTCTCTGGACCCTCGCCAATCGCGGCGAAGATTACACTGGCCCCATCTTGTCGATCGAACCGGAGCAGAAAGAACAGGGGATCTGGATCGATCTGGTCTCCGGCGAGATACTTGCAGCCGCGCGGCAGGCGGACGGCCGTATCGCTCTTTGTGGCACCATGCCTGCCGGCGCCATTGCCTGCATCGCCAACCGCGCCGCGCCTCCCGCTGCCGCTGGCCCCGATATCGCCTCGGCCGCACACGATTTTCCTGCCCGTGTCGCCGAGCGTGTTCCAGCGCCCTTCGTTCTGCACCAGAACGGACCGGCCGGCATGACAGAGCTCGACGTCCCCGATGGCGATTTGACGGCTACGTACCGACTGCGCGAAACAGCGCTTTATGGCGAAGCGCCTTACGTCGAGGAATGGAAACCTCTACCGCCCCGCCTGCACCAGATCGCGACAATGACTCGCCCGCTCTATGCGCACCGCATTGCCATTGCGCGCGATGAGGTCACCAACGGCCAATTTTTTCAATTTCTGTCCCATACCGCCTACCAGCCCGCCCGTCCCGAGCGCTTTCTGGCGCACTGGCACAACGGAGCGCCGCGCCCCGGCACAGAAAGCGATCCCGTCACCCATATCGAGCTCGACGACGCCCGCGCCTATGCGGAATGGAAACGATTGCGCCTGCCCACCGAGGACGAATGGCAGATAGCGGCGCAACAGGGCCTGCTCAACCGTGCCGAACCGCTGGTCTGGAACCTGACCGAAAGCGAGCACCGCGACGGGCGTACGCGCTTTGCCATTCTCAAGGGCGGCTGTGCGCGCCTATCCCAGGTTTCGGACTGGTACGTGGAATCCGGCCCGTTGCCGCCGGAGCGCTCGGTAAAACTTCTCACCGTTGGCGCCGGCCTCGCCCGCTCCCCCATGATCGGCTTCCGTTGCGCTGTCGATATCGGGAGCGATGGCTAGCGAACCGACATAACCGTTGCACCCGCAACAGCGTAACAAAGTTCTGCACGATCCAATCGCGCCGAGCCACCAATCCGCTGTGATCGTGCAGGCCATGCCCAACCAACAAAAAATAAGCTTTCAATCGGAGCCGAGCGCGATCATCAGGAAGCGGCATGTCACACACGCGGCACGACAAGAAGCGGTTGCTCAACCGTGTCCGCAGAATTGCCGGGCAGATCGAGGCTGTGGAACGCGCGTTGGAGGAAGAGCGCGAATGCGCCAGCGTGATGCAACTCGCAGCCTCCGCAAGGGGTGCGCTCGGCGGGCTGATCGCCGAGCTCATGGAAGACCATGTCCGAATGCATATGACCGATGGCGTCAACTCCAAGGAGGATACGGAGGCCCTTATTGCCGTGATGCGCGCTTACATGCGTTGACCTTACTGGGAGCAATTCGGCTCCCCGGTTCCTGAACGAAGCACCGGGCCGACCCGAAACTCGGTCCGGGTTTTCTGCGTGGGAAACGCGGGCCTGATCCACATACCCCTCCCCCCTATATTATTGAAATAACTATTGTTTTTCTCTTGACCCCTCACGATAAACTCATACGCTCAGTTCAAGTTTTCGCTCAATTAGGCGCTGCGAGATCGGTGCCCGGAAACCAAGGTAAACGTTCGGGGAAATCTAATGGGGCAAAAGACAATCATGCCAGCAAGGCTTGCCGCAATGCTTGTTATAGGAGTAGCCGCTTTTTCGGTCACACCGGTCAATGCGCATTTCCTTTCCATATTTGCGCCGCTCGCGGTCATGGATGGTCCGACCGAAACCAATGTGGATGTCTTGTTCTGGCACCCTCTGGGGGGTGCCCATGTGATGGACATGGGCGGGGCGCCCGAGGAATTTTTTGTCACTCACAGGGGAGAACGCACCGACCTGAGCCATCGTCTGGCCGAGATCGCATTCACAAGCGCGGCCAATACGGGCCAGGCCTATTCGGTGCCGATGACTTTCCGCACATCCGGAGACTATATCATCACCGCCGTGCCACAGCCCTATTATGAAGAGACCGAAGACATCTTCATTCAGCAGATCACCAAAGCCTATTTCAACCGCGGGCAATTGCCCACCGACTGGTCGGAACCTCTTGGCCTCAAGGCCGAGATCCTGCCCCTCAGCCGGCCTTACAACGCGCTTGTCGGCTCGACTTTTACCGGTCGTGTCTTGTCGGAGGGTGAGCCGGTCGCGGGAGCGGAAATAGAGGTCGAGTATATCGCGGCAGAACCCGATGTCACCACCCACACATCGGGCGCACCCACGGTCAGCGAAGCAGCGGGCGGCACGATCACGCTGATGAGTGATGCCAATGGCTATTTCACATTCGGCATCCCCACGGCCGGATGGTGGGGGTTTGCCGCACTTGGCGTCGGGCCCGACGTTGAATTTGAAGGCAGGGAACTCTCCCAGGATGCGGTGATCTGGGTCACCGCGCATGATCTTGAATGATTGCGGCAACACCCGGCACAAAGTCCGCCAGGACGGAACTGATAATGATGATGATCATGATGAAACATTTTGTGCGTAGGCTGTGGCCGACCCTTTTTACCCTCGTGGTGATGACCGGACCTGCTCTTGCCCACAACCTGATCCTCGAAGCCTACCCCTTTGGCGAAACCATAGCTGGCGAGGCTTTTTTTTCCGATGGCGTCATGGTCGGAGAAAGCGTTGTGGAGATTATCGGCCCCGACGGAGAACGGATCGGTGAGGTACTGACTGACCCTCACGGCAGTTTCAGCTACACGCCTACCGAGAGCCTCGACCTGACGTTCCGGCTCGACGCAGGAGCCGGTCATGTCGCTGAAGCAACGGTTGCCGCTAAAACCCTCGACGTCCAGCACCCCCCGACGAGCGGGCGGTCCGTTGTAGCTCCGGTCCGGCTTAGCGCCGGTGTGGAAGCAGAGATTGCGGCCGTCATTCGTGAACAACTGCGGCCCATGCGTCAGGATCTGGCACGCTATTCCGCCCATTCGAGCTATCCCGTCGTCCTGGGCGGGATCGGTTATATCGTTGGCCTCGCTGGCCTGGGATTTGTCGTCATGGCGCGGCGGCGTAAGCTGAACGCGTAAGGGAGGACCTCACAGATGCATATTGCCGATGGCGCACTTTCAGGTCCGGTTCTGATTGCAGGGGGCGTTCTCAGTCTTGCCGGGTTGACCATCGGCCTGCGCAAGCTCGACATGGAAACCATCCCGGCGACCGGCGTTCTCAGTGCGACGTTCTTTGTTGCCTCTCTGATTCATTTCCCGGTCGGGGCGTCGAGCGTGCACCTTATAATGAACGGTCTGGCCGGCCTCGTGCTCGGCTGGGCGGCCTTTCCAGCACTGGCCGTTGCACTCCTATTGCAGGCAGTGTTTTTCGGATTTGGTGGCATAACCGTTCTTGGGATCAATACGTTCAACATCGCGGCGGCAGCGGTATTGATGCACTATGTGTGCCGCCGAGGAGTCATGGCCAGTTCACCGTCGATAGCCGCCATGTGGGGTGCCGCCGCAGGGGCCGGTGCCATTGTCGTGACCACGGTTCTTGTGGCGCTATCGCTGGCGCTTTCCGGCGAGCAGTTCATTCCTGCTGCGCAAATTACCGTGCTCGTCCATATTCCAGTGATGATCATAGAAGGAGCCGTGACCGCCGCAGCGGTCTATCTCGTTCGCAAAGTCAAACCCGAGCTGTTCACCGCCATTTCGAGCCTGAATGGAACGGCGCGCCATGGCTAGAGTTTTCCTGCGCCTTTCTGTCCTGCTTGTCGCGCTGACTTTCAGCTGGGAGGCCATGGCGCATAACCTTATCCTCGAAGCCTACCCTTTCGGCGGAGAAATTGCCGGTGAAGCATTTTTTTCCGACGGGGTTCTTGTGGGTGAGGCTACGATCGAGGTTCTGGACCTCGACGGCAGGGTCTTGAGCGAAGTCATAACGGATCAAAGCGGCAGCTTCTCTTATACGCCCGATGGGTCGGGGACCCTGTCCTTCCGGCTCGACGCGGGTGCCGGCCATGTTGCCGAGGCCAGTGTCGAGGTGCCCGATGCCGCCGGCACCATGACGACAAATGTCGAGACGACCGCTTCCGCGGCCACCGGGCCCGACAGCGATATGGCCACTGCTCTCGACGGCTTGGTGGCGCGAGAAATTTCAGGATTGCAGGCCCAGATTGAAGAGTATCAGGCGCGCAACGATTTTCTCAACGTAGTGGCCGCGATTGGCATCCTGGCTGGAGTGATCGGGTTCGGCCTGTTCGGGCTGGGCTACAGAATTGCCGGTGCGGCGCCGCGCCATCGCGGCCGGGATACCGATCGATGAGCATGGTACTCGAAGCAGGCGGGGCAGCACCGGGCGAGCCAGGAGAGCTGCTGAGCGTCGATCCCCGGTTCCGCATCGTGGCGGTCGGCGGCTTCGCCATCGTCGTGATCAGCCTCGACAGCTTTGGCGCACTGGGCGTAGCGCTGGCAGTCGCACTCGCAACCCTTATCCAGGCCCGCCTGCCGCTGGCCCGAACCGTGCAGCAGGTGGCAACCGTCGATACCTTCATGGTCTTCGTCATCATCAGCATGCCCTTTACCATTCCCGGCACGCCCCTGCTGAATGTGATGGGATTGTCCGCAAGCTGGGAGGGCCTTTGGGAGGCCCTGCGCATAACGCTAAAGGCCAATGCGGTCGTCCTGGCCATGCTGACGCTGGTGGGCACGATCGGTCCGGTCGAACTTGGACATGCGCTGGCCCGGCTCAAGGTGCCGCATGCCTTCGTTCACCTGTTGCTGTTCACCATCCGCTATATCGAAGTCCTGCATGCCGAATACGGGCGGCTGCGTATTGCCATGCGAACGCGCTGTTTCGTGGCAGGGACAAACGTTCACACGTTGAAGACCTTCGGCTACCTCATTGGCATGTTGCTGATCCGCGCGCTCGAGCGTTCCGAACGCATCATGGCGGCGATGCGATGCCGGGGATTCAATGGGACTTTCCCGCTCATTCACACGGAGCAATTTTCTCCACGTCGAGATCTGGGCTTTGCGTTCGGCGTTGTCGCCCTGTGTTGCGCCTTGATCGGGCTGGAGGTGTCACATGTCCTATCATTTTGAACTCCAAGACGTTCATTTCTCCTATCCCGGCAGCCATGCACCAGTGCTGTGCGGGGTGGACCTGCAGCTTGCCGCGGGTGAACGGCTTTGCCTGAACGGGCCAAATGGGTCGGGCAAGTCGACGCTGTTGCAATTGCTTGTCGGCTTGCGTCGCCCCACCCAAGGCACGATTAAGGCGTTCGGGACCATCCCGTCGAGCGAGGCAGACTTCCGCATGGTGCGCTGCCGGGCCGGCTACGTGTTCCAGGATCCCGACGACCAGCTCTTTTCACCCACCGTGCACGAAGACGTTGCGTTCGGTCCGCTCAATATCGGTAAGTCGCAAGAAGAAGCCCAAGCCATAGTCGTCCGGGTCCTCGAGCAGTTGGGGCTTTCGGGCTTTGAAAACCGCATTACTTACAAGCTGTCGGGTGGGGAGCGCCGGCTTGTCTCGTTGGCGACAGTACTCGCCATGGACCCTGAAGTGCTGATCCTTGACGAACCGACCAATGCCCTTGACGAGCACACCACCGAGCGGCTGACCCGAATTCTTCTTTCGTTGCCCCAATCGATGATAATCGTTTCCCACGATCCCGGTTTCCGGCAGGCCGTTCGGACGCGCGAGGTGTTCATGCAGGCGGGTCGCGTCGCGGTGGAGCGGACTGTGGCCTCGGGGGCGCGGCATTAGAGAGAGCGACGGCGTGAAGTCACGCCGTCGAACATGGCCCTGTCCTGCACGAAGCTTGCACAGAACGGCACATTCTTCTGTTTTTGCCGATTGTGCGGCTCCAGGTTCGGTGAGAAACTTCGAAGTCGAGAAATATACGCCAAGCCACAATCACAGAGAACTTTGAGCCAATGTTGAGCATTATTCGGCCATTGTTGGGGAGCGCCATTGCAATCTTTTCTGTCGCCACACCCGCTCTCGCGCACCACGCTCTTGGCGGACGGCAACCGATCAATTTCGGCGAAGGCTTTTTCTCCGGGCTGGCCCACCCGATCATCAATTTCGACCACTTTGCCTTTATCGTTGCGGTGGGTGTGTTTGCTGCCGTAGCCCAGGCATCGAAGTTCCAGCCGGCGTGGTTCGTGGGGGGTACCATACTGGGTTGCCTGCTGATGCTGAGCGGGAACGCGATCCCCTTCAATGCCTGGCTGGTTCACACCGCGCTGCTAGCGCTGGGTCTGGCCCTGGCGTTTGGCAAGCCATGCATGCGCTTTGTCGATACCGGCGCGTTCGTTCTGGCCGGCATTCTGCACGGCGGCCTCTACGCCCAGGCGATCGTGGGCAGCGTCACGGTTTCCATCAGCGGCTACCTGCTCGGCTTTGCCATAATCCAGGCCGTGGTTGCGACCGGTGCGATGTTTGCCGCCTTCATGCTGTGGCGGGGCGATGAGCTCTATGCCAACGCCCGCGTCGTCGGCGGCATGGTTGCCGGCGTTGGCCTGACCGTAATGGTGCAGGCCGGCGTGGCAGCCATGTTTCCGAACCTTTAGCGCGCGGCTGGCGGAATTTTTCGGTGCGGCTCTCCAAACAAACCAATTATGCAGTTCGGACGCTGGTCTACTGTGCAGTGCACGCCCCCGAGCTCAGCCGTGTCGCCGATATCGCAAAAGTGTTCGGCATCTCGGACATGTTCCTGTTCAAGATCATTTTTCCGATCACCAAGAACGGTGAGAGCGGCGGTGCAAAATTAGTCCACGGTAGCGGCGGGATTGTCCCGCTTCGGGCGGTGTAAAAGCCGGCCACCTATTTTTCTTCTGCGACGATTGCAGGAGGATTGGGGATCTA